>JAKLLM010000006.1 GCA_023150125.1 Zoogloea sp. | reverse complement strand
GTGGACTTCTCGTATGAAGTCTCCCGCTCGCTGGCGGCCTGCGAAGGCGGCCTGCTGGTGGTCGACGCCTCCCAGGGCGTCGAGGCGCAGACCGTGGCCAACTGCTACACGGCCCTCGAGCAGGGCGTCGAGGTGGTGCCGGTCCTCAACAAGATGGACCTGCCCCAGGCCAACCCGGATGGCGCGAAGCAGGAGATCGAGGATGTGATCGGCATCGACGCGAGCGATGCGATCCCCTGTTCGGCCAAGACCGGCATGGGCGTCGAGGACATCCTCGAGGCCGTCATCGCCCGCATTCCGCCGCCCAAGGGCGACCCGGATGCGCCGCTGAAGGCACTGATCATCGATTCGTGGTTCGACAACTACGTGGGCGTGGTGATGCTCGTGCGGGTGGTCGATGGCACGCTCCGGCCCAAGGACAAGATCCTCTTCATGTCCAACGGCAACCAGCACCTGTGCGAGCAGGTCGGCGTGTTCACGCCCAAGTCCCAGAACCGCGAGAGCATCTCGGCGGGTCAGGTCGGCTTCATCATTGCGGGCATCAAGGAGCTCAAGTCGGCCAAGGTGGGTGACACCATCACCCTGGCGGGCAAGCCTGCCGCGCAGCCGCTGGCCGGCTTCAAGGAGATCAAGCCCCAGGTGTTCGCGGGCCTCTACCCGGTCGAGTCGAACGAGTACGACCAGCTCCGCGAGTCCCTCGAGAAGCTGCGCCTCAACGACGCGTCGCTGCAGTTCGAGCCGGAAGTCTCCCAGGCGCTGGGCTTCGGCTTCCGCTGCGGCTTCCTCGGCCTCCTGCACATGGAAATCGTCCAGGAACGCCTCGAGCGCGAGTTCGACATGAACCTCATCACCACGGCCCCGACCGTGGTGTACGAAGTGCTGATGAAGGACGGCACGGTGGAGCAGGTCTCCAACCCGTCCAAGCTGCCTGACCTCTCCAAGGTGGAGGAGGTGCGCGAGCCGATCATCAAGGCCGTCATCTTCCTGCCCCAGGAGTACGTGGGGCCGGTGATCACCCTGTGCAACCAGAAGCGGGGCGCGCAGGTCGACATGCTCTATCACGGCCGTCAGGTCCAGCTGATCTACGACATGCCGATGAACGAAGTGGTGATGGACTTCTTCGACAAGCTCAAGTCGGTTTCCCGCGGCTATGCCTCCCTCGATTACGAGTTCAAGGAATACCGCGCTGCCGACCTGGTCAAGCTCGACGTGCTGGTGTCGTCCGAGAAGGTCGATGCGCTGTCCATCATCGTGCACCGCGCCAATTCCCAGTACCGCGGCCGCGAGCTGGTCGCCAAGCTGCGCGAGCTGATCCCGCGCCAGATGTTCGACGTGGCGATCCAGGCGGCGATCGGTTCCAACATCGTCGCCCGCGAGACCATCAAGGCCCTGCGCAAGAACGTGCTCGCCAAGTGCTACGGTGGCGACATCACCCGCAAGAAGAAGCTCCTCGAGAAGCAGAAGGAGGGCAAGAAGCGGATGAAGCAGGTCGGTAACGTGGAAATCCCGCAGGAGGCCTTCCTGGCCGTCCTGCGGGTGGACGAAGGTAAATAAGCCGGCCGCCCGGCTGGCAGCAGGAGTGCTTGCGTGAATTTCGCATTGATTCTTTTCATATTGCTCCTCGTGAGCGGGGCCCTGTGGGCCCTCGACCACTTCGTCGCGAGCAAGCGCCGGAGTGTCGGCGCCAAGAGCCCGTGGTGGGTCGAGTACGGCGCCAGCTTCTTCCCGGTGATCCTGGTGGTGTTCTGCCTGCGCTCGTTTGTCGTGGAGCCCTTCAAGATCCCGTCCGGCTCGATGATCCCGACCCTGCTGGTCGGCGACTTCATCCTGGTCAACAAGTGGACCTACGGCATCCGCCTGCCGGTGATCAACAAGAAGATCGTCGACGTGAACCAGCCCCAGCGGGGCGACGTGATGGTCTTCCGCTTCCCCCAGGATACGTCCCTCGATTACATCAAGCGGGTCGTCGGGCTGCCGGGCGACAAGGTCGAGTACATCGACAAGAAGCTGACGATCAACGGCCAGGCCATGACCCAGACACCGGACGGCGACTACCTGCACGCCGAGCGGCTGTTCTATTCGCCGCGCTTCACCGAGAAGCTCGGCGCGGTCGAGCACAAGATAATCGTGGAAAACGACGCACCGGCCTTCGTGTCGCCGAGCATCCAGTATCCTTTCCGGGATAACTGCACCTATACTAATCGCGGCGTGTCGTGCACCGTTCCGGCCGGCCATTACTTCATGATGGGTGATAATCGGGACGGCAGCTACGACAGCCGGGGCTGGGGGTTCGTCCCGGAGGAGAACATCGTGGGCAAGGCCTTCTTCATCTGGTTCAACTTCAGTGACCTGAAGCGTATCGGCAGCTTCCATTGATCATGAAACATAAATCTCAGTCCGGAGTCAGCCTGATCGGTGTGATGATCGGCGGTGCCGTGCTCGCGGCTCTGCTGCTGGTCGGCCTGAAGCTGATCCCGGTGGTCTCGGAGTACATGGGCGTCAAGCGCTCGATGGCGGCCGTGGTGGCCGGCGCGAACCCCCAGACCGCGACGGTCTCCGAACTGCGTGCAGCCTTCACGAAGCGGGCCCTGGTCGACGACGTCACCACGGTTACCGCGTCGGACCTCGACATCACCAAGGAAGACGGCCGGATCGTCATGTCCATCGAGTATTCCCGCAAGGTGAAGCTGTTTGGCAACGTGAGCCTGCTCGTCGACTTCAGCGCGTCCACCGCCGATTCCCACTAGGCGAAGCGCATGAAGCTCGACGCCCTGCAGACGGCCATCGGCCATCGTTTTTCCCGCCTCGAACTGCTCCAGCAGGCAGTGACCCACCGCAGCTTCGGTTCGCCCCACAACGAGCGGCTGGAGTTTCTTGGCGACAGCATCGTCAACTGCGTCACTGCCATCGCGCTGTTCGAGCGTTTCGGCGAGCTGCGCGAGGGCGACATGTCCCGCCTGCGAGCCAACCTCGTGCGTCAGGAAGCCCTGCATCGTCTCGCCGAGGGCCTCAAGCTCGGCGACTACCTGCAGCTCGGCGAGGGTGAGATGAAGAGTGGCGGTCATCGCCGCCCGTCCATCCTGGCCGACGCTCTGGAGGCGATCTTCGCGGCGGTCTTCCTCGACGCCGGTTTCGAGGCCGCCAAGTCTGTGATCGACCGGCTCTACGCGTCCTCGATCGCCAGCCTCGACCCGGCGCGCGCCCTCAAGGACCCGAAGACGGCCTTGCAGGAATGGCTCCAGGGCCGGCGCATGCCGCTGCCCAAGTATTCCCTCGCCGACACCCGCGGCGAGGCCCACCAACAGGAATTCGAGGTCGAGTGCGAGATCACCGGCCTCGGCCTCAAGACCCGCGGCATCGGCGTGAGTCGCCGCGCTGCCGAACAGCAGTCCGCCCAGCGGGCGCTGGAACTCCTGCCAAAGTAATGACCGAATCCAACAGCGCCGCCGCCGAGCCCTTCCGTACCGGCTTCGTGGCAATCGTCGGCCGCCCCAACGTGGGCAAGTCCACCCTGCTCAACCGCCTGATCGGACAGAAGATCAGCATCGTCTCGCGCAAGGCCCAGACCACCCGCCACCGGGTGACCGGGGTCCTGACCGAGGGCCAGGCCCAGTTCATCTTCGTCGACACGCCGGGCTTCCAGACCCGCCATAAGAACGCCCTCAACCGCGCCATGAACCGCACGGTGACGCAGGTGCTTTCCGACGTCGATCTGGTGCTCTTCGTGATCGAGAGCGGCCGCTACGGCCCCGCCGACGAACAGGTGGTCAAGCTGCTGCCCGAAGGTGCCAAGGTGATCCTGGTGGTCAACAAGGTCGACCTCCTCGAGGACAAGGCCCGCATGCTGCCTTTCCTGCAGAAGATGAGCGCGGTCTACCCCTTCGCCGAGATCGTCCCGGTGAGCGCCGAGAAGGGCCGCAACACCGCCGAGCTGCTGAAGGCCGCCGAGCCCTACCTGCCCGAGGGCGAGCCGATCTTCGACGCCGACGACATCACCGACCGCAGCGAACGCTTCCTGGCCGCCGAGTTCCTGCGCGAGAAGCTGTTCCGCCAGCTCGGCGAGGAGCTGCCCTACGGCATGACCGTCGAGATCGAGAAGTTCGAGGCCGAGCCCGGCCTGCGCCGCATCCACGCGGCGATCATCGTCGACCGCGACGCCCACAAGGCGATGGTGATCGGCAAGGGCGGCGAGCGCCTCAAGCGCATCGCCACCGAGGCTCGCCTCGAGATGGAAAAGCTCTTCGAGTCCAAGGTGTTCCTCGAGACCTGGGTCAAGGTCAAGAGCGGCTGGGCCGACGACGAGCGCGCGCTCAAGAGCCTCGGCTACGAATAAGCCCGGCGTCGTGGCACGGCCGTGAGCGCCAAGCAACGCATCGACCAGCAGCCGGGCTTCGTGCTGCACAGCTACCCGTACCGCGAAACCAGCCTGATCGTCGAAGTCTTCAGCCGCGACCACGGCCGGGTCGGCCTGGTCGCCAAGGGCGCGCGGCGGCCGATGTCGCAGCTGCGCGGTGTGCTGATGGCCTTCCAGCCACTGTT
This sequence comes from Zoogloea sp., assembly GCA_023150125.1. GTDB lineage: Bacteria > Pseudomonadota > Gammaproteobacteria > Burkholderiales > Rhodocyclaceae > Zoogloea. The sequence goes on along the minus strand of JAKLLM010000006.1, from coordinate 26,282 downwards.
CATCGACTGGAGCGGCGGTGGCGAGATGAAGACCCTCGTCCGCGCCGAATGGCAGGGCGGCCAGCCGCTGCTGGGCGGGCAGGCGCTGCTGTGCGCCTACTACCTCAACGAACTCCTGATGCGCCTGCTGCCGCGCGAAGACCCGCACCCGGCGCTGTACCGGGCCTACGGCGATGCCCTGCGCGCGCTGGCGGCGGGGGAGGGGCAGGAGGTCATCCTGCGCCGTTTCGAGCTGGCCCTGCTGCAGGAGCTCGGCTACGGCCTGCAGCTCGACTCGGATGCCGACGGCGAGCCGGTCCGGCCCGAGCTCTGCTACGTCTATATAATCGAGCGCGGCGCGGTGCCCCTGGGCGATCACGGCATCGACGATGCGTCGGTCGTCACCGGCCGGGTGCTGCTCGACATGGCCCGGGGCGACTTTCGCGAGGCCGAAACCCTGGCTGGTGCCAAGGCGCTGATGCGCCGGCTCATCCAGCATTACCTCGGCGGGCAGGTGCTCCAGTCCCGCCGCGTGTTCACCGAACTGTTTGCCTTTCCCGGAGATCCGTCTTGATCGAACTCGGCGTCAATATCGACCACGTTGCCACCCTGCGCCAGGCCCGCCGCACCTGGGAGCCCGACCCCGTGTGGGCGGCCGTCGAGGCCCACCTCGGCGGGGCCGACGGCATCACCGTGCATCTGCGCGAAGACCGCCGCCACATTCAGGACGCCGACGTGCGCAAGCTGCGCGAGCTCACCCAGATCAAGCTCAACCTCGAGATGGCCGCCACCGACGAGATGGTCGGCATTGCCTGCGAGATCAAGCCCGAGATGGCGATGTTCGTGCCCGAAGGCCGCCACGAGGTGACCACCGAGGGCGGCCTCGACATCGTCTCCCAGGAGGCCCGGCTGAGGGAGGCCGTGGCCCTCCTCGCCGACCGGGGCATCGTCGTCAGCGTCTTCATCGACGCCGATATCGCCCAGGTGGAGGCCGCGGCGCGCATCGGCGCGAAGGTCTGCGAGATCCACACCGGCCCCTACGCCCACGCCTTTCACGCAGCCGGACGCGATGCCGAAAGTCCGGCAGTGCTGGCCGAGATCGCCAAGGTCGCCGACGCGGGGGCCGTGGTGCGCAGCCTCGGCATGCGTTTCAATGCCGGCCACGCCCTCAATTACTACAACGTCCAGCCGATTGCCCGCCTCACCGGCATCCGTGAGTTGCACATCGGCCACTCGATCATCAGCCGCTCGGTGTTCAGCGGCCTGCGCGAGGCCGTCCGCGAGATGAAGCGCCTGATGCGCGAGGGTGCCGAGCGCGGCCTGCGGCCGTGATCCACGGGGTCGGCACCGACATCGTGAGGGTGGCGCGCCTCGCCGAGGCGCTCGACCGTCACGGTTCGCGCTTCGCCGAGCGCATCCTCGACGCCTCCGAGCGGGCGGCCTTTGCCGCCGCGCCCGACCCGGCCCGCCTGCTGGCCAAGCGTTTCGCGGCCAAGGAGGCCTTCGGCAAGGCCCTCGGCACCGGCGTCGCCGCGCCGGCCACGCTCCACGCGGTGCGGGTGGGCCACGACGCCCTGGGCAAGCCCCTGTTCGAGTTCTCCCCGGTGCTTGCCGAGCACATGCGCGAGCACGGGCTGCACGCCCACCTGAGCCTCTCCGACGAAACCGACTACGTCGTCGCCTTTGCCGTCATCGAAAAGCCATGAAGCCATCCCATCGCCCCGCCGGCCCCGTCATGCTCGACGTGGCCGCCCACGAAGTCACCGCCGAAGAGCGCGAGATCCTGCAGCACCCGCTGGTCGGCGGCGTGATCCTGTTCGCCCGCAACTACGCCGAGCCGGGCCAGCTGCGCGCCCTCACCGCGGCGATCCGCGCGGTGCGCCCGGGGCTGGTGATCTCGGTGGACCATGAAGGCGGGCGCGTGCAGCGCTTTCGCGATGGCTTCACCCGCCTGCCGGCGATGCGCCGCTTCGGCGAGGCCTGGAATGCCGATCCGGCAGTGGCCAAGGCTGCTGCCCGCCATGCGGGTTTCGTGCTGGCCGCCGAGCTGCGCGCCCACGGCGTTGACCTCAGCTACGCGCCGGTGCTCGATCTCGATTACGGGGTGAGCTCGGTGATCGGCGACCGGGCCTTCCATCGCGATCCCCAGGTCGCCACCGAGCTGGCCCGCGCCCTCATCGCCGGCCTCGGCGATGCCGGCATGGGCGCGGTGGGCAAGCACTTCCCCGGTCACGGTGCTGTCGAGGCCGATTCCCACGTGGCGATCCCGGTGGATGGCCGCAGCTTCGACGAGGTCTGGGCCGAAGACGTGCAGCCCTTCCGGCTGCTGGCCGGCGAGCTGGCCGGCGTGATGCCCGCCCACGTGATCTTTGAAAAGGTCGACCCGCGGCCAGCGGGTTTCTCGCCATTCTGGCTGCAGGAGGTGCTGCGCGGCCGGCTCGGTTTTGGTGGTGTGATCTTCAGCGATGACCTGACGATGGAAGGGGCCAGTGTGGCTGGCGACATCGTCGCCCGGGCCACGGCCGCCCACGCCGCCGGCTGCGACATGGTGCTGGTGTGCAACCGCCCCGACCTGGCGGTGCAGCTCCTCGACCGCTGGCATCCGGTGGTGGCAGACGAGAGCGCCGGGCGCGTCGCCGCCCTGCGCCCGCGGGCAGGCAGCATGCCCGCCGATCCGGCCACGCTCGCCGGCTGGGCGCCTTACTGCCAGGCCCGCGACAGCGTGCTGGCCCTGGCCTGAACCGGCCCGTCACGATGAGCTTCGACGCCAAGGCCTTTTTGCGCACGCTCACCGAGGACCCCGGTGTCTATCGTATGATAGGCGAGGGCGACGTGGTGCTCTACGTGGGCAAGGCCAAGAACCTCAAGCGGCGGGTGTCGTCGTATTTCCAGCGCACCCAGCTGTCGCCGCGGATCGCGATCATGGTGGGGCAGGTGGTGAGAGTGGATACCACCGCCACCCGCTCCGAGGCCGAGGCGCTGATCCTCGAGAACAACCTCATCAAGAGCCTCGGGCCGAAGTACAACATCCTGTTCCGGGACGACAAGTCCTACCCCTACATCGCCCTGTCGGGCGACGAGTTTCCGCAGATCTTCTACCACCGCGGCGGCTTCAAGAAAGGCGTGCGCTACTTCGGGCCGTTCCCCAACTCGTGGGCGGTGCGCGACACCCTGCACCTGATGCAGAAGATCTTCCGCCTGCGCACCTGCGAGGACACCACCTTCAGCAACCGCTCGCGGCCCTGCCTGCTGTACCAGATCCAGCGCTGCACCGGGCCCTGCGTCGGCTTGATCGAAAAAGACGCCTACGCAGCCGACGTGCGCCTGGCCAGCCTGTTTCTCGGCGGCCGCCACACGGATGTTGTCGACGATCTGTCGAAGCGCATGCAGGATGCCTCCGACCGGCTGGCCTTCGAGCAGGCCGCCGCCTACCGCGACCAGATCCGCAACCTGCAGGCCGTGCTTCACAAGCAGTTCGTCGAGAGCGCCAGGGACGAGGACGTGGACGTGCTGGCGGCCATCGAGCGGGGCGGGCTGGTGTGCGTCAACCTGGCGATGATCCGCGGCGGGCGCCACCTGGGCGATCGGCCGCTGTTCCCCGCCAATGCCCAGGGTTGTGCGCCGCTGGATGCGCTGGTGGCCTTCGTGGAGCAGCATTACCAGGATCACCCGCTGCCCGGGCGCATCCTCGTCAATCTCGACCCTGCGCCGGTGCGCGAGGCCCTCGAGGCGGTCGTCGAGGGCAAGGTGGTCGTGGTGGCCGCCCGCTACGAGAACGAGCGGGCCTGGATCGGGATGGCCGAGAACAACGCCGGCCTCGCGCTCCTGGTGCGCGAGCAGGAGTCGTTCCGCGGCGAACAGCGCCTCGAGGCCCTGCGCGACGCCCTGCAGCTCGCCGATGTACCGCGGCGCATCGAGTGCTTCGACATCTCCCACACCATGGGCGAGGCCACGGTGGCCTCCTGCGTGGTGTGGGACGGTTCGGCGATGAAGAAGTCCGAGTACCGCCGCTACAACATCGCCGGCATCACCGCCGGGGACGACTACGCCGCCATGCGCCAGGCCCTCACCCGGCGTTACGAGAAAGTGGCGGCCGGCGAGGGCGTGCGGCCGGACCTCATCCTCATCGACGGCGGCAAGGGGCAGATGGGCGTCGCCCGCGAGGTGCTCGCCGAGCTCGGCCTCGACATCATGATGTTCGGCGTCGCCAAGGGCGAGAGCCGCAAGCCGGGCCTCGAGGAGCTGGTCTTCCCCGATGGGCGCGAGCCGGTGCACATGCGCCCCGACGCACCGGCCCTGCACCTCATCCAGGAGATCCGCGATGAAGCCCACCGCTTTGCGATCACCGGCCACCGCGCCCGGCGCGCCAAGGCCCGCAACACCTCCAGCCTCGAGGACATCCCCGGGGTCGGGCCGACGCGCCGGCGCAAGCTGCTCGCAGCCTTTGGCGGCATCGCCGGCGTGCGCGATGCCACGGTGGAAGACCTCTGCCGGGTGGATGGGATCAACCGGCACCTGGCGGAACAGATATACAATGCCCTGCGATAGTCGCAGTGAATGTGTCCATGCCCTTCAACATACCTAATTCCCTGACCTGGGCGCGCATCGCGCTGATCCCCTTTTTCGTCGGTATCTATTACCTGCCGGAGGACGTCATCTCGGCCGAAGGCAAGAACCTCGTCGCCACAGTGACCTTCATCGTCGCCGCGGTGACCGACTGGTTCGACGGCTACCTGGCCCGCAGCCTCGGCCAGACCTCGGCCTTCGGCGCCTTCCTCGATCCGGTGGCCGACAAGCTGATGGTGGCGGCCGCGCTGATCGTGCTGGTGCACCTCGGGCGGGTGGATTCGCTGATCGCGCTGGTGATCATCGGCCGCGAGATCACCATCTCGGCGCTGCGCGAGTGGATGGCCAAGGTTGGCGCCTCCGGCAGCGTTGCGGTGGCCTTCGTCGGCAAGCTGAAGACTGCGGCGCAGATGTCGGCGATCCCGCTGCTGCTGATCGAGGCGCCGGTCCTGGGCTTCGACAGCCTCAAGCTCGGCACCCTGCTGATCTACGTGGCGGCCGTTCTCACCCTGTGGTCGATGGGCTACTACATGCGCTGCGCCTGGCCCGAGCTGATGAAGCGCAGCCGATAAGATCAAATCAGTTGTTGACAAGCCAGCCTGGGTGTCTATAATGGCGGCTCTTTCAGCGGCAGTAGCTCAGTTGGTAGAGCGCAACCTTGCCAAGGTTGAGGTCGAGAGTTCGAGACTCTTCTGCCGCTCCAGAATGAACGGGGAAAACGATGATTCGTTTTCCCCGTTTTGCTTCGTGCTGCAAGCGCCTCGGCCTGCCCGGCGCGCAGCTCTCGATGTCGTCAGGAGCGTGCCCCATGAAGATCTCCTTTCCGTCGGTGCCGGTCACCAACTGCGACGAACGGCCTGCCGGCGAGTTGCCGTCCCTGGTCGTCGTGCACGCCATCAGCCTGCCTCCGGATCGCTTTGGCGGGCCGGGGGTCGAGCAGTTGTTCACCAACCGCCTGGATCCGGCCGAGCACGCCTATTACGCGAGGATCCATCATCTGCGCGTCTCGGCCCACTATTTCATCCGGCGGGACGGCGAGCTGGTGTGCTTTGTCCCACCCGAGAGGCGCGCCTGGCACGCTGGTGTGTCGTCCTGGCGGGGGCGGGAGCGCTGCAACGATTTCTCCATCGGGGTCGAGCTGGAAGGTTGCGACAGCCTGCCCTTCGAAGATGCCCAGTACGAGACGCTGGCGGCCCTCCTTGCCGAGCTGTGTGCCAGGTTTCCGGTGGCGGGTGTCACCGGGCATTCGGACATCGCGCCGGGGCGCAAGACCGATCCGGGGCCCTTCTTCTCGTGGGGTCGGTTGCGGCGGATTCTGCTCGAGGCGGGGAGGGGGGATGTAGCCCATCTGGTCGAGCCCGACGAGGGTGGGTTGGGGGGTGATCCCGATCGGCGCCGCTGGCCTTTTCCGCTGAGCTCGCGGCCGCTCTGAGGCTTCCGGGGGAGCTGTCGAAACCCGCGCGGGTGCTGGGATTCTCGCGTGGCCACGGCTTCCCTCGGGCCTTTCGACCCGGCTCCGGCTTATGCCGCGTGATTTGTCTCACGCCCGGGCTCCACCCCCTGGGATTGACAAAAGTGAATCGAATCAATAGAATGCAGTTTGTGTGCAGTGCAGCACGCAAGTTTTTTGTTAAATGTCGGTGTTGAAGCCGTCGCATAACCGGGCTTCCCTTTCCGGTTAATGACCGCCTCAAGGTCTGGTTTCAACGCTTTTTTTGGCACGCTGTCTGGTTGCGTCAGCGTGTTTGGATCAACCCCTGGCGACCTAGTCTTTCGAGCGCTTTCGGCCGCAGTCTGGCCGACGAGTTGAACCCGGCCCCGCTTCACGGGGGCCGTCGGGTGAAGCAGCACGGATGTCCCGCCCCTCTTCACGGGCGGTTCTGCGTGTGTGTTCGACGGGCTGTGGCCACAGAAAGGAGAGCCCATGTTCGCAACTCGTATCGCGAAGTACGCACGTCACGCGGCTTCATTCATGCTTCACTTCGCCCACGGCGGGCTTCTCGTCGCCGGGCTCATCGTTACCCTGTTCATTGCTTCACGGATCGCCAATCACGGCGTACAGGGTTTGTCCCTTGGCAGTCTCGGCGGCGAATCGTCCGTCAGCGCGGCAGTCGTCGACGAACCGGTGGTCGAGCCGGTCGCCGAAGTCGCGGAGACGCCGGCCAAGCTCAGCCCCGACCTGCAGCGCGTCAAGGCCTACGTGGCCAAGCGCTACCAGGTGTCGGCGGTGGCCCTCGAGCCGCTCCTCGCCGCAGCCCAGCAGACCGGCCGCAGCGTGGGGGTCGATCCCCTCCTGATCGTGGCGGTGATGGCCATCGAGTCCCGCTTCAACCCGTTTGCCGAGAGCCCCATGGGCGCTCAGGGGCTGATGCAGGTGATCCCCAAGTGGCATCCGGACAAGATCGACGTCAAGGCCGACCGGAGTGCCATGTTCGACCCGCACACCAACATCCGTGTCGGGGCGCTGGTGCTCAAGGAATACATCCAGACCACCGGCTCCATCGAGCGGGCGCTGCAGCAGTACAACGGCTCCAGCGATCCGGCTGCGCCCTACGCCAGCAAGGTGATGGCGGTGAAGGCCCAGCTCAGCCAGGCTGCCCGCAGCGGCGGCAAGTTCGTCGGCGCCTGAGTCTCGCCGGTCGGGCTGGGGCTGCTGAGCTCCTCACCCCTGCGCAGCCATCGGCGAGCGGAAGGGTGTTGAGCCGGCCCTTCGTCGCAAGGCCACCTCTCGGTGGCCTGTCTCCTTCATCCTGCCTTTCTCCGCATCGCATTCAGCCGGCGCTCAAGACCCTGGCGATCCGTTCGGCGGCTTCGACGAGCCGTGCGTTGTCGGTGGTGTAGGCGACTCTCAGGTGCCGATCGGGCGCGTTGTCGCCGAAGTCGATGCCGGGCGTCGTGGCGACGCCTGCGTCTTCTATCAGGCGGCGGGCGAGGGCTTCGCTGCTGTCGGCGAGCTCGGAGATGTCGGCGTACAGATAGAACGCGCCCTGGGGTTCGGTTGCAAAGCGAAAGCCGATCTCGCGCAAAGCGGGAAGCAGGGTGTTGCGACGGCTGGCGAAGGCATGGCGCCGCTCTTCCAGGATGTCCCGAGTGGTCGGCGTGAAGGCGGCCAGGGCCGCGTGCTGGGCCGGGGTCGAGGGTGAGATGAAGAAGTGCTGGGCGAGCTTCTCGATCTGGCGGACGTAGGCCTGGGGCGCAACCACCCAGCCGAGCCGCCAGCCAGTCATCCCGAAGTACTTCGAGAAGCTGTTCACCACGAACACGTCGTCGAGGCGGCTCAGCGCAGTGCTGGCTTCGAGGCCGTAATTGAGCCCCTGGTAGATCTCGTCCACGATAAGGATGCCGCCGCGGCTGGCGACTGCTTCGCGCAGTGCGATGATCTCGTCGAGGCTGAGCAGGGTGCCCGTGGGGTTCGCCGGTGAGGCCACCATCAGCCCGCGGGTGCGTGGGGTCCAGGCGGCCGCCACCTGGGCGGGCGTCGGCTGGAAGCGGGTGCCGGCGTCCACCGGCAGGGCTCGCGCAACGCCTTCGAAGCTGCGCACCAGGTGGCGGTTGGAGGGGTAGCCCGGGTCGGGCAGCAGCCATTCGTCGCCCGGATCGGTGGTGACGGCGAGGGCAAGCATCAGAGCGCCCGAGGCGCCCGGTGTGACGATGATGCGCTCGGGGGAGACGTCGGCGCCAAAGCGGTCGTGATAGAAACGGGCGATGGCTTCGCGCAGCGCGCTGAGGCCGAGTGCCGGCGTGTAATGCACGTGGCCGCCGGCGAGGAAGTCGCGGGCCGCTTCGACGATGGTGGGCGGCGTCGGGAAGTCCGGCTCGCCGACCTCCAGGTGGATGATGTCGCGTCCGGTGGCCGCCAGCTGGTGGGCGCGCTTGAGGATTTCCATCACGTGGAAGGGTTGGATGTCGGCCATCCGGCGGGCGATCTTGTTCATGGGGTTTCCTTGCGAAAAAACAAAAAGCGCCGGTTGCCCGGCGCTTTTCTGGGTGCCTCAGCAGCCTTCCGGCTGCCTCCAACTTACACCGACATTGCCAGTTCGAACAGCTCGCGCTTGAGCATGAACTGCTTCGGCAGGCGGTCCTGCAGCTTCTCGAACCACTCCTTGTGACCGGCCAGCTCGGTCTTCCAGGCTTCGGCGTCGACCTGGGTGAGGGCTTCGAACTCGGCCTTGGTGACGTCGGAGCCGGTCCAGTCGATGTCTTCGTACAGGGGCATCCAGCCGAGGGCGTTCTCGTTGGCGTGGACACGGCCGCGGACGCGGTCAACGACCCACTTCAGGACGCGCATGTTCTCGCCGAAGCCCGGCCACATGAACTCACCCTTCTCGTTCATGCGGAACCAGTTGACGCAGAAGATGCCCGGGGCCTGATCCACGGTGTGACCCATCTTCAGCCAGTGGTTGAAGTAGTCGCCCATGTGGTAGCCGCAGAAGGGCAGCATCGCGAACGGGTCGCGACGCACGACGCCCTGGGCGCCGAAGGCCGCAGCGGTGGTCTCGGAGCCGAGGGTGGCGGCCATGTAGACGCCGTAGTTCCAGTTGAAGGCCTGGTACACCAGCGGCACGGTGGTGGCGCGACGGCCGCCGAAGATGAAGGCCGAGATCGGCACGCCGGCCGGATCTTCCCAGTTCGGGTCGATGGACGGGCACTGGCTGGCCGGGGCGGTGAAGCGGGAGTTCGGGTGCGCAGCCTTGCGGCCGGTTTCCTTGGCGATCTCCGGGGTCCAGTCCTTGCCCTGCCAGTCGATCAGGTGGGCCGGGGCTTCCTTGGTCATGCCTTCCCACCACACGTCGCCGTCGTCGGTCAGCGCGACGTTGGTGAAGATGATGTTCTCTTTGAGGGTGGCCAGGGCGTTGTAGTTGGTCTTCTCGGAGGTGCCGGGGGCGACGCCGAAGAAGCCGGCTTCCGGGTTGATCGCGTAGAAGCGGGTGGTGCCGTCGGCTTCCTTGCGCGGCTTGATCCAGGCGATGTCGTCGCCGACGGTGGAGATCTTCCAGCCGTCGAAGGACTTCGGCGGGATCAGCATCGCGAAGTTGGTCTTGCCGCAGGCGGACGGGAAGGCGGCGGCGACGTAGGTCTTCTCGCCGGTGGGGCTTTCGACGCCGAGGATCAGCATGTGTTCGGCCAGCCAGCCTTCGTCGCGGGCCATGTTGGAGGCGATGCGCAGGGCGAAGCACTTCTTGCCGAGCAGGGCGTTGCCGCCGTAGCCGGAACCGTACGACCAGATCTCGCGGGTCTCGGGGTAGTGGACGATGTACTTGGTGGTCGGGTTGCAGGGCCAGGCGGAGTCCTTCTCGCCGTGGCCGAGCGGTGCGCCGACGCTGTGCACGCAGGGCACGAACTCGCCGTCGGTGCCGAGCACGTCGTAGACGGCTGCGCCCATGCGGGTCATCACGCGCATGTTGGTGACCACGTAGGGGCTGTCGGAGATCTCGACGCCGATGTGGGCGATCGGGGAGCCGAGCGGGCCCATCGAGAACGGGATCACGTACATCGTGCGGCCGTGCATGCTGCCCTTGAACAGACCGTTCAGGGTTTCACGCATCTTGGCCGGGTCTTCCCAGTTGTTGGTGGGGCCGGCGTCGTCCTTGTTGGCGGAGCAGATGTAGGTGCGGTCTTCGACGCGCGCCACGTCGGAGGGGTCGGAGCAGGCGAGGTAGGAGTTCTTGCGCTTTTCCGGGTTCAGCTTGATGAGCATCCCGGCTTCGACCATCTCGGCGCACAGGCGGTCGTACTCTTCTTGGGAACCGTCACACCAGACCACACGGTCGGGCTCGGTGAGTGCGGCGATTTCGCCGACCCACTGCTTGAGTTTTTCGTTCTTGACGTAGGCGGGCGCGGCGGCGATCGCGGCTTGAGCAATACTTTGGGACATCTAACGATTCTCCAACGTTACGGATCCGTGAATGCACTTTTGCCGGAGGGGGAGACTTCCGGCTGGGTATTCGCGTCTTCTGGCCTGGGGCGCGCGGCGCGTTATTATTGGCGTCAATGGGGATTAACCCTTAAGAACTTAGCTTAATATTATGCCACGCTTCCCGCCCGGAAGTAATTCATACGTCACGATCCGAGTGCTGTGGATGTCACGAATTGCACAGGATTCGGCTTGATCCGAGGATGTACCCCATCCTTTTGAAACAAACAACAGAGAGGGAGAAACAATGGACGAGCGTATCCGCCTGGCCGCACTTGAGTACCACCGCCTGCCCAAACCCGGGAAGATCTCGATCGCGCCGACCAAGGCGCTGACCAACCAGCAGGATCTGTCCCTGGCCTACTCGCCCGGTGTGGCGGCGGCCTGCGATGCCATCGTCGAAGACCCCGCCGAGGCCGCCAACCTGACCGCGCGCAGCAACCTGATCGGCGTGGTCACCAACGGCACCGCGGTGCTCGGCCTCGGCAACATCGGCCCGCTGGCCGCCAAGCCGGTGATGGAAGGCAAGGGCGTGTTGTTCAAGAAGTTCGCCGGCATCGATGTCTTCGACCTCGAGATCGACGAACCCGACGCCGACAAGCTGATCGACATGATCGCCGCGCTCGAGCCCACCTTCGGCGGCATCAACCTCGAGGACATCAAGGCGCCCGAGTGCTTCTACATCGAGAAGAAGCTCCGCGAGCGGATGAAGATCCCGGTCTTCCACGACGACCAGCACGGCACCGCCATTGTCGTGGGCGCAGCGATCCTCAACGGCCTGCACCTGCTGGGCAAGGACCTCGCCAAGGTCAAGCTGGTCACCTCCGGCGCGGGCGCCGCGGCGCTGGCCTGCCTCGACCTGCTGGTGATGCTCGGCGTGCCCGTCGAAAACATCTGGGTGACCGACATCGAGGGCGTCGTCTTCGAGGGGCGCACCAAGCTGATGGACCCGATCAAGGCGCGCTACTCCAAGGTCACCGACGCCCGCACGCTGGGTGAGGTGATCGAGGGTGCCGACGTCTTCCTGGGCCTCTCCGCCGGTGGCGTGCTGAAGCCCGAGATGGTGGCAAAGATGGCGGCCCGGCCGCTGATCATGGCGCTGGCCAACCCGACTCCCGAGATCCTGCCCGAGGAAGTCCGCAAGGTGCGCGATGATGCGCTGATGGCCACCGGCCGTTCGGACTACCCGAACCAGGTGAACAACGTGCTGTGCTTCCCGTTCATCTTCCGCGGCGCTCTCGACGTGGGCGCCACGACGATCACCGACCAGATGAAGCTGGCCGCCGTCAGGGCGATCGCCGAGCTGGCCCGGGCCGAGGCTTCCGACATCGTGGTGGCGGCCTATGGCGAGAACGTCTCCGGCTTCGGCCCCGAGTACATCATTCCCAAGCCCTTCGACCCGCGCCTGATCGTCAAGATCGCGCCCGAGGTGGCCCGCGCGGCCATGGAGTCCGGCGTCGCGACGCGGCCGATCTCCGATTTCGACGCCTATCGCCAGCAGCTCAACAACTTCGTGTGGCAGTCCGGCCTCGTCATGAAGCCGGTCTTCCAGGCCGCCAAACGCGCACCGAAGCGCATCATCTTCTCGGAAGGCGAATCCGAGCGCGTGATGCGCGCGGTGCAGACGGTGGTGGACGAAGGTCTGTGCCGCCCCATCCTCATCGGCCGGCCCGACGTGGTCGTCGGCAACATCGAGCGCTTCGGCCTGCGCCTGCGCCCCGAACTCGATTTCGAGATGGTCAACCCCGACGCCGACCCCCGCTACGACCAGCTCTGGGAACACTACCACTCGCTGATGGAGCGCAAGGGCGTGTCGGTGGATTACGCCAAGCGCGAGGTGCGCCGCCGCCCGACCCTGCTGGGCTCGCTGCTGCTCAAGTTCGGCTACGCCGACGGGATGATCTGCGGCACCTACGGCATGCACGGCCTGCACCTCAAGTTCATCGAGACCGTGCTCGGCCGCCAGAAGGGCGTGCGCAACTTCTACACCATGAACCTGCTGACGCTGCCGGGCCGCACGGTGTTCCTGTGCGACACCTACGTGAACTACGACCCGACCCCCGAGCAGGTCGTCGAGATGACCCGCCTCGCCGCCGACGAAGTGCGCCGCTTCGGCATCCAGCCGCGTATCGCGCTGCTGTCGCACTCCAGCTTCGGCACCGACAACTCGCCCACCGCCGAGAAGATGCGCAAGGCGCTGGTGATGCTCCACACCGAGCACCCCGAGCTCGACGTGGAAGGCGAGATGCACGGCGACGCAGCCCTCGACGCAGGCATCCGCATGCAGATCTTCCCGAACGCCCGCATGCGCGAGGACGCCAACCTGCTGATCTTCCCGACCCTCGACGCGGCCAACATCGCCTTCAACCTCCTGAAGACCGCGGCCGGCGACGGGGTCACGATCGGTCCCATCCTGCTGGGCGCGGGCAAGCCGGTGCACATCCTCACGCCGACCGCCACCGTCAGGCGTATCGTCAACATGACGGCGTTGACGGTCGTCGAGGCAGGGCGCTGACGGTTCGCCCTGCGCATTACGCCTCGGCTGCCGTTACTCTTCACTGACAGGCGGCGGATCGGAGGCGTCATGACTGACGGCAGGGTGGCCCTGGTTCTCACGGGAGGCGGCGCGCGCGCCGCCTATCAGGTCGGCGCGCTGATGGCAGTCCGCGAGGTCTGGGGCAAGCGCCCGGAGAACCCCTTTCCCATCCTCTGCGGAACCTCCGCCGGGGCGATCAATGCGGTCGCCCTGGCGGTGTTCTCGGCCGATTTCAATGCCGGCGTGCGCAAGCTGGCCTACATCTGGCGCAACTTCCACGTCGGGCAGATCTATCGCTCCGACACCCTGGCCATTGCCGAGTCGGTGCTGCGCTGGGGGTCGGCGATCTTCCTCGGCTGGCTGATCCACCAGTCGCCGCGCTCCCTGCTCGACAACTCACCGCTCAGGACGCTGCTCGAAGAACACCTCGATTTCACCCGCATCGGCCAGGCTGTCGCCGACGGCCATCTGCAGGCCGTCACGGTCACCGCCTCGGGCTACACCTCCGGCGAAAGCCTCTCGTTCTTCCAGGGGCGGGAAGACCTCCAGCCCTGGCGGAGGGCCCAGCGCGTCGGCCTGCGTACCGAGCTGCAGATCGATCACCTGATGGCCTCCAGCGCGATCCCCTTCGTGTTTCCGGCGGTGCGCATCAACCGTGAATACTTCGGCGACGGCTCGATGCGGCAGCTGGCGCCGATCAGCCCGGTGATCCACCTGGGGGCCGAGCGCATCCTGGTGATCGCCGGCGGGCGCCGCTCCGAGGAGGCGCGCCAGCGGGCCGATTCCTACCCCTCGCCGGCCCAGGTGGCGGGCCATGCCATGTCGAGCATCTTCCTCGACGGGCTGTCCACCGACCTCGAGCGGCTCGAGCGCATCAACGCCACGGTCGCCGCAATTCCGCCCGAGCTGCGACGCAGTGCCGGGATTCCCCTCAAGCCCATCGAAACCCTGGTGATTGCGCCATCCCAGCGGCTGGATTATCTTGCTGCCCGCCACCGCAATGCCCTGCCCAAGGCGCTGCGCCTCGTCCTGCGCGGAATTGGTGCAACGCGGAAGAATGGCTCGGTGTTACTCTCTTACCTGCTTTTCGAGAGGGGTTATACGCGTGCGCTGATGGAGCTCGGCTACCGTGACGCGATGAGCCGGCGTGTCGAGCTGGCCCACTTTCTGCGGATGGACTCGCGCTGAGCCGTCCGCGATGTCGCTAATGCGCCACTGATTCCGGCACTGCAAAAAAATCATTCACAAAGAGCTTCAAAAATTTAAAATAAGCCCTTATTTTGAATGAGAAGTCTGCCGTTATGTTTCCTGCTCCCCCCGAGCGATGGGAGCGCGCGACATGACCGCCCCTCGCGCGGGGCCGTCGGTCCGTCGGCAAGGCTGGTCACCGTTTCCTGTTTCTCCCCGGAAGAGCCGCCTCTTCCCGCAACGAAGTAATTGAAAGACGATGAAAATCCGTAAATCCCTGATGACCCTGCTGGGCGTGTTTGCGCTGACCCATCTGGCGCCCTTCGACGCTCATGCTGCAGCGCAGCGTGGAGCGTCCAAGAAAGCCCCGGTTGCCAAGGAGAGCCCCGCCCGGTCCGCGAAGCTCGCCAAGGCGGCAAAGGTTGTCGCGGTGCGCCCGACGAAGCCGATCAAGTTCGCACGTGCCGACGCCCGGCGTGCCAAGCGCGCGCACGTCGCCCATGCGGCTTCCGCTGCGCCGGCCGCCGCGCCCGACATGGACAACGAGGGCAATCCGCTGCTCCACTCGGCTGCCTTCATGATCGCAGACCAGGCCACCGGCTCCGTCCTGCTCGAGAAAAACTCCGACGCCGTGCTGCCCATCGCCTCCATCACCAAGCTGATGACTGCGATGGTGGTGCTCGATGCCCGGCTGAGCCTCAGTGAAGTCCTGGTGGTCGCCAACGAAGACGTCGACACCCTGCGCAACAGCAGCTCCCACGTGCCGGTCGGCACCGAGCTCGCGCGGGAGGACATGCTGCGGCTGGCATTGATGTCCTCCGAGAACCGGGCTGCGTCGGCGCTGGGCCGCAACTACCCGGGCGGCCTGCCGGCCTTTGTCGCGGCCATGAACCGCAAGGCCGCGGCTCTTGGCCTGCGTGACACCCGCTTTGCCGACAGCACCGGCCTCAACTCGGCCAACGTGTCGAGTGCCCGCGATCTGGTGCGGATGGTGTCGGCGGCCTCGCGCTACCCGCTGATCCGCGAGTTCTCGACCACCGCCAACTACCCGGTGTCCCTCAACGGCCGGGTTCGCCAGTTCAACAACACCAACGCCCTGGTGAGCAGCCCCGACTGGCAGATCGGGGTTTCCAAGACCGGCTTCATCAACGAGTCCGGAAAGTGCCTGGTGATGCAGGCCTGGCTGCTCAACAAGCCGATGATCATCGTGCTGCTCGACTCCTTCGGCCGCTTCACCCGGGTGGCCGACGCCCAGCGGGTCAAGCGCTGGCTCGAGAGCGCGGCGGTCCAGCAGAAGGTGGCCGCGGCAGTCCGCACGCCGTCCACCTGAGGCTGGCAGCAGCCAAGAAAAAGGGCGCGGCGGGGCGCCCTTTTTTATAATGCCTGCTCAGCGAGCCGGCGGCGGAATGTAGCCGAGAGCCCGGGAGATCTCGTCGGCGGTCTCGCGGATCAGCGGAGCCCAGTCGGGGTTGAAGCGTTCTGACGGGGTGGACAGGGACAGGCCCGCCACCAGCTCGCCGCTGTCGTCCCGGATGCCGGCCGCGATGCAACGGACGCCGTTCTCGACCTCGTCGAGGTCGTAGGCGACGCCGTGGCGGCGGACCTTGTCGAGCTCCTTCTCGAGGGCCTGGAGCGTGGTGATCGAGGTGGGCGTGGAGGCCGGCAGCCCGGTGCGCTTGGCGTAATCCTTGATCTTCTGGGGGCCATCCTCGACCAGGAACAGCTTGCCGGTGGCCGTGGTGTGCAGCGGCGCCCGGGCGCCCACGATATGCACCACGCGCACCGCCGAGCGGCCGCTCGAGGTGCGCTCGACATAGACGATCTCGTCGCCGGCACGCACACCCAGGTTGACGCTCTCACCGGTGGCCGCGTGGAGCCGCAGCATCTCGGGCATTGCGGTCTCCCGCAGGGAGATGCGCGACTTGACGAGGCTGCCCAGCTCAAGCAGCCGGATGCCCAGGCGGTACACGCCGGCGTCGCTGCGCTCGACGAAGCCGCTTGCGCTCATGGCGCCCAGGATACGGTGGGCGGTGGAGGGGTGGAGCCCGGTCTCGATCGCGAGCTGCTTGAGCGGAACCGGATCGGCGTGCTTGGCGAGCACGTCGAGCAGCTTCATCATGCGTTCGATGACCTGGATCGAATTCTTGGCGGGTTCTGGTGCTGACGGTGTAGACAAATCTTTCTGCCTGGGAATCTCTATCAGCAGATGGTAACGCAGCTTCGCAGATTTCGCTTAGTGAAATGCTGCGTTGCCGCAAACGCTGCCAGCCAGCTTTGCCGGAGCCTTCAGGCCAGCAGCATGTGCCCGCCCATCCGTACCGCGATGCCGACCAGGGCGCCCAGCGCGGCGGGTCTCCACACCGCCGCAACCCGTCGGCCGGCGGACAGCAGCACCGCGACGCCGGGAATGTCGAGCGGGTGGACCAGCAGGCCGGCGCTGGGGCCGTTGAGGGTGGCGGCAGTGGCGGTCCCGGCGCGCAGCATCTCGTCCATCACGCCCATCATCGCCGTGCCCCCGGCGAGGAACTTGGTGAGTGTCGGCAGCAGCAGGGCCGGGTCGGCGCCGATCGCCAGAAGCGCCGGAGAGAGCAGTTGGGTGAGGGCGTCCAGGGCGCCGAGGCGGCGCAGCGCGAGCACCACGGTGAGGGACAGCACCAGCATCGGCAGGGCGCCGACGGCGATCTTGAAGGCTTCGGCACCGGCGCGGTTGATCACGTCGAGCACGCCCTTCGCGCTTTCGGCCACCGGGTGGTGGAGGGTTTCGTCGACGGCCTCTTCGATATCCGACAGGCCGCGGCCGAAGACATAGTACGTGGCAGCCGCGGCCATCAGCCCGCCAACAACCGACCACGCCAGCAGCGGGCCGAACTGCAGGCCCATGGCGGCCATCGGCATCGACACGTTGGCCTGGGCCATCGCCAGCACCATCGCCAGGGTGGCGGCCAGGTGGCGGCTGGAGGCGCCGCGCTGGTCCATCATCGCAAGCGTGGCCACCGGGGCGGCGAAGCTGACGAAGTTGATCTGCAGCGCGGCGAAGCCCCCCAGGCCGGTCAGGCCCAGCGGGCGCAGCGCCGGGGCAAGGCGGGCGACCACCCAGTCGAGCACGCCGCGGGCTTCGAGCAGGCGCATCAGCGAGATCATCACGATCATCACCGGCAGCAGGATGAAGAACGAGAGCTCGACCGCGGAACGGCCGGCGCGCAGGATGACGTCGATCAGGAGATCCATGAAGACGAGGCGGAGGAGAACGGACGGCGGATTATCGGGGCCGCCCGGGTTTGCGACAAGCCGCGGTAAACCCCGTGGCTAGGGCTTGATCAGCGGCGCCAGCAGGGGCAGCAGCCAGGGCAGGGTGAGCGCGGTGAGGAGTCCGTTGAGGCCCATCGCGAGGGCGGCGAAGGCGCCGGTCTGTTCGCTCAGCTGGAAGGCCCGCGCGGTGCCGATGCCGTGGGAGGCGAGTCCGAGGGCGAAGCCGATGCTGGCTTCGTCCTTCACGCCGAGGCGGCGGAGCAGGCCGTCGGCGAAGATCGCCCCGAAGATGCCGGTGAGGATCACGAAGACCGCGGTGAGCGAGGCCAGCCCGCCCAGCCGTTCGGCGATGCCCATCGCGATGGGGGTGGTGACCGACTTGGGGGCGAGGGAGGCGAGGGTCGGGGCGCTCGCACCGAGCAGCGCGCCGATGGTGTAGGCCGACAGGCCGGCCACCAGCGAGCCGACCACCAGGGCCACCAGGATGGGCCCACCCATCGCGACAAGGCGCTTCAGCTGGCCGTGGAGCGGGACTGCCAGCGCGACGGTGGCGGGGCCGAGCAGGAAGTGCACGAACTGCGCGCCGTCGAAATAGCGCTGGTAGGGCGTGTCGGTGGCGAGCAGCAGTGCCACCAGGATCGCCACCGAAATGAGCACCGGGTTGGCGGCCGGGTGGCCGCCGGCCTTGCGGTGCAGGGTGACGGCAATCAGGTAGGCGGCCAGCGTCAGGGTGAGCCAAACCAGCGGCTGGGCGGAAAGATAGACCCAGATCTCGGTCATGCTGCCGGCGCTCATTGGCCGTCTCCACGGGTGCGCTGGGCCAGCCAGTGCAGCGTGAGCCCGGCGGCGATGAGGCCGAGAACGGTGCTGGCGACGAGGGCGATGGCGATCGGCCAGGCTTCGTCCGCCAGGCGCCCCACGTGCAGCATCACCCCGGTGCCGGCCGGGACGAAGAGCAGGGAGAGATTCTGGAGCAGGCCGCCGGCGGTGTTGCGCAGTTCGGGCGACGGCCCTTCCGGGCGCGCGATCAGGTACACGAGCAGCAGGGCCATGCCGATGACCGGGCCGGGTACGGGCAGGTGCAGGGCGACCCGCAGGGCTTCACCGGCGAGCTGAAAGGCGAGCAGGAGGGCGAGGGCGGCGGTCATGGGTGTATCGGGTGCGCGGGCGTGCCGGAAGAAGCTTAGGGGCAGGATGTTCGCAAAGAAAAAAAAGCCGCGCAATGCGCGGCTGTCGGGAGATGCTGCAGAGGGGCCGGCTGCTTACTGCTTGGCGCTCTTGGCTGCGGCGCTGCGGGCGGCCTGCATGAAGTTGTCGAAGCGGTTCTCGGCCACTGCGAACCACTGGATCTGGTCGTCGCGGAATTTCTTCCAGCTGTCGTAGATCTTCTTGAACTTGGGGTTGGTCTTGGCGGTTTCGTCGTAGAGATCGTGGGCGGCCTTGTAGGCGGCGGCCATCACGTCGTTCGGGAAGGGGCGCAGCTGGGTGCCCGAGCCGATGAGCTGCTTGAGCGCGGTGGGGTTCTTGGCGTCGTAGCGGGCCTGCATTTCGGCGTGGGCGTAGAGGCAGGCGTCCTCAAGGATGGTCTGGTATTCCTTGGGCAGCGCGGCCCACTGCTTCTGGTTCACATAAAGGGCGATCTGCGGGCCGCCTTCCCAGAAACCCGGGTAGTAGTAGTACTTGGCGACCTTGTTGAAGCCGAGCTTCTGGTCGTCATAGGGGCCGATCCATTCGGCGGCGTCGATGGTGCCCTTTTCGAGGGCCGGGTAGATGTCGCTGCCGGGGATCTGCTGGGGCACCACGCCGAGCTTGGCGAGCACCTGGCCGGCGAGGCCGCCGCAGCGGAACTTGAGGCCCTGCAGGTCGGCGAGGGTCTTGACCTCCTTGCGGAACCAGCCGCCCATCTGGGCGCCGGTGTTGCCGCAGGGGATGTTGTAGATGTTGTGTTCCTTGAAGAACTCGCGGAAGAGTTCAAGGCCGCCGCCTTCCATCATCCAGGCGGTCTGCTGGCGGCTGTTGAGGCCGAAGGGCACCGCGGTCTCGAGGGCGAAGGTGGGGTCCTTGCCGATGAAGTAGTAGGAGCAGGTGTGGCCGCACTCGACGGTACCGTCCTTGACGGCGTCGAACACGCCGGGGCCCGGGACGATCTCGCCGGACGCGAAGACCTGGATCTGGAACTTGCCACCGGTAGCCGCGGCCACGCGCTTTGCCACCACGTCGGCACCGCCGTAGATCGTGTCGAGGCTCTTGGGGAAGCTGGACGCACAGCGCCACTTGATGGTGGGCAGATCAGCCGCCAGGGCTGGTGCTGCAACGGCGCCCGCGGCTACGCCGGCGCCGGCTTTTCTCAGAAATGAACGACGTTCCATATTGTCTCCTTACCCATTTTTATAGAAGGTGAGACGATTATTTATCAGTCACCCAGCCTTCAATAGTAAGGAAAACCCTATGCTGCGCCGCGCCATGAAAAAAGGCCGCACGGTGTTCGTGCGGCCTTTCGGGCGAGCTGCCGGCCGGCTTACTTCTTGCTGCGAGCGGCGGCCGTGCGGGCCGCCTGCATGAAGTTGTCGAAGCGGTTCTCGGCCACGGCGAACCACTGGATCTGGTCGTCACGGAACTTGCGCCACTGCTCGTAGATCTTCTTGAACTTCGGGTTCTTGGCGGCGGTTTCGTCGTAGAGCTCGTGGGACGCCTTGTAGACCGCTGCCATCACCTCGTTGGGGAAGGGGCGCAGCTGGGCGCCGGCGGCGATCAGCTGCTTGAGGGCGACGGGGTTCTTGGCGTCGTAGCGGGCCTGCATCTCGGCGTGGGCGTAGAGGCAGGCGTCCTCGAGGATGGTCTGGTATTCCTTGGGCAACGACTGCCACTGCTTGATGTTGATGTACATCGAGATCTGCGGGCCGCCTTCCCAGAAACCCGGGTAGTAGTAGTACTTGGCGACCTTGTTGAAGCCGAGCTTCTGGTCGTCGTAGGGCCCGACCCACTCGGCGGCGTCGATAGTGCCCTTTTCGAGGGCCGGGTAGATGTCGCTGCCGGGGATCTGCTGGGGCACCACGCCGAGCTTGGCGAGGGCCTGGCCGGTGAAGCCGCCGACGCGGAACTTGAGGCCCTTGAGGTCTTCGACGGTCTTGATCTCCTTGCGGAACCAGCCGCCCATCTGGGCGCCGGTGTTGCCGCAGGGGATGTTGTGGATGTTGTAGTCCTTGAAGAACTCGCGGAACAGCTCGAGGCCGCCGCCTTCCATCATCCAGGCGGTCTGCTGGCGGCTGTTGAGGCCGAAGGGGATGCAGGTCTCGATGGCGAACGTGGGGTCCTTGCCCACGTAGTAGTACGAGCAGGTGTGGCCACACTCGACGGTGGCGTCCTTCACCGCGTCGAGCACGGCCGGGCCGGGGACGATCTCGCCGGCGGCGAAGACCTGGATCTGGAACTTGCCGCCGGTGGCTGCGGCCACCCGCTTGGAGACCAGGTCGGCCGCACCATAAAGGGTGTCGAGGCTCTTCGGGAAGCTGGAGGCGCAGCGCCACTTGATGGTCGGAAGATCGGCGGCGAGGGCCGGGGCTGCGGCCGCGCCGGCAGCGGCGCCGACGGCGGCTTTCTTGAGGAATGAACGTCGTTCCATGGTGTTTCTTCTTTCAGTGTTGCAAGGAGTGAAGCATCGGGCAGTGGGCCGGGCGGCCCGCAGCCCGTTGGGCTGAGCCGGGGTGGGCCGCCTTATTTCTTCGCGCGGCCGGCGACGCGGGTGGCCTGCATGAAGTTGTCGAAACGGTTCTCTGCGACGGCGAACCACTGCAGCTGGTCGTCCCGGAATTTCTTCCAGTTGTCGTAGATCTTCTTGAACTTGGCGTTCTTGGCGGCCAGCTCGTCGTAGAGCTCATGGGCGGCCTTGTAGCCGGCGGCCATCATGTCGTTCGGGAAGGGGCGCAGCTGGGTGCCGGCGCCGATCAGCTGCTTGAGGGCGTGGGGGCTCTTCACGTCGTAGGCCGCCTGCATTTCGGCGTGGGCGAAGAGACAGGCATCCTCGAGGATGACCTGGTATTCCTTGGGCAGCTCGGCGAACTTCTTGGCGTTGACGTAGAGCGACAGCTGGGGGCCGCCCTCCCACCAGCCCGGGTAGTAGTAGTACTTGGCGACGCGGTTGAAGCCGAGCTTCTGGTCGTCGTAGGGGCCGATCCACTCGGTGGCGTCGATGGTGCCTTTCTCTAGGGCCGGGTAGATGTCGGCGGGCGGGATCTGCTGGGGCACCACGCCGAGCCGGGCGAGCACCTGGCCGGCCAGGCCGCCGACGCGGAACTTGAGGCCCTGCATGTCGCCCAGCGACTTGATCTCCTTGCGGAACCAGCCGCCCATCTGGGCGCCGGTGTTGCCGCAGGGGATGTTGTGGATGTTGTAGTCCTTGAAGAATTCGCGCATCAGCTCGAGGCCGCCGCCTTCCATCATCCAGGCGGTCTGCTGGCGGCTGTTGAGGCCGAAGGGCAGGGCGGTGTCGAAGGCCAGGGCCGGGTCCTTGCCGATGTACCAGTACGAGGCGGCGTGGCCGCACTCGACGGTGCCGTCCTTGACGGCATCCAGCACGCCCGGGGTCGGGACGATCTCGCCGGCGGCGAACAGGGAGATCTGGAACTTGCCGCCGGTGGCCGCGGCAACGCGCTTGGCCACGGTTTCGGTGGCGCCGAAGATGGCGTCCAGGGTCTTGGGGAAGCCGGACGCGCAGCGCCACTTGATGGTGGGCAGGTCGGCCGCCAGGGCCGGGGCGGCCGCGGCGCCGGCGGCGATGCCGGCACTGGCCTGTTTGAGGAAGGAACGCCGTTCCATGATGTGTCCTTTACTTCTGGCAGGGAAAGTCGTGGGTGGCCGCTCAGGCGCCGGCCACGGTCATGCGCTCGACGAGGATCGAGCCGCAGTGTTTGGAGCCGCGCACCAGCACGTCCGAGCCGATCTCGCGGATGCCCATCAGCATGTCCTTGAGGTTGCCGGCGATGGTGATCTCGTGCACCGGGTACTGGATGATGCCGTTCTCGACCCAGAAGCCCGCCGCGCCGCGGGAGTAGTCGCCGGTGACGTAATTGACGCCGTGGCCGAGCAGCTCGGTGACGAGCAGGCCGCGGTCCATCTGCTTGATGAGCCCGGCCAGGTCGTGCTGGCCCGGCTTGACCAGCAGGTTGTGGCTGCCGCCGGCGTTGCCGGTGGTCTGCATGCCCATCTTGCGGGCCGAGTAGGTGCTGAGGAAGTAGCCCTGCAGCACGCCGTCGATGATCACCTCGCGGTCGCGGGTGGCCACGCCGTCGTCGTCGAAGGGGCTGCTGGCGAAAGCCTTGGGCAGGTGCGGACGCTCGGAGATCTGGATGTGGGACGGAAAGACCTGTTTGCCCAGGCTGTCGTGCAGGAAGGTGGACTTGCGGTACAGCGCGCCGCCGCTCACCGCGTGCACGAAGGCCCCGATCAGGCCGGCGGCCAGGGGCGCCTCGAAGAGCACCGGCACCTCGCAGGTGGCGATCTGGCGGGCGCCCAGGCGGGCCAGGGCACGGCGGGCGGCGAAGGTGCCGATCTCGTCTGCGTCGGCCAGCTCGGCCGGGTCGCGCTTGGTGCTGTACCAGTCGTCGCGCTGCATGTCGTCGCCTTCGCCGGCGATCACCGAGCACGACAGGTAGTGCCGTGAGCTGGCGTAGCCGCCCATGAAGCCCAGGCTGTTGGCCGACACGAAGTGGGATTCCTGCATCGAAACGCTGGCGCCTTCGGAGTTGCGGATCTCCGGGCTCACCGCGAAGGCGGCGCTCTCGCAGCGGCGGGACAGCTCGATGGCCTCCTCGGTGGAGATCTTCCAGGGATGGTAGAGGTCGAAATCGGGGCAGTCGCGGGCCAGCAGGGCTTCGTCGGGCAGGCCGGCGGCGGGGTCGGGGGCGGTGAAGCGGGCGATCGACACGGCCGCGTCGACGGTGGCCTTGAGGGCGTCCTTCGAGAAGTCGGAGGTGCTCGCGTAGCCGCGCTTCTGGCCGTCGTAGATGGTGACGTCGACGCCCTTGTCGCGGTTGTACTCGATGGTGTCCACCTCGTCACGCCGGACGCTGACCGACTGTCCGAAGCCCTCCGAGACATCCACCTCGCAGGCCGAGGCGCCGCGCTTTTTGGCGAACTTGAGGATGTCTTCGGCGATGTTCTTGAGGTCGTCCTGACTGAAACTGAAACGCTTGTCGGCCATGGTTCCGGGTGGGGGCTGGGCTAAAGGTTATAATCTTAACCCTTCCCGAGCCTTTTCCGACCCCGGACAGCCCCCAGATGGCCCATCACAAATACCACCACGACGACGAAGAAGACCTCGGCCCGAGCAAATCCGCCATGAAGCGCGCCAGCAAGGCCCTGCAGGATCTCGGCGCCGAACTGGCCGAACTCGGCAAGGAACGCCTCGCCAAGGTGCCCATCGACGAAGACCTGCGCGACGCCGTCAAGGACTACCAGCGCTTCACCGCCCACGAGGCCAAGCGTCGCCAGCTGCAATACATCGGCAAGCTGATGCGCAACGTCGACCCGGAGCCGATCCGCGCCGCACTCGACGCCTTCAAGGGCGTCTCGGCGGTCGAGACGGCCAGGATGCACCGCCTCGAGAACATGCGCACCCTGCTGCTCGAAGACGAGAAATTCCTGCATTCCATCGCCGAAACCTACCCGGGCGCCGACCTGCAGCAGCTGCGCGTGCTGCGCCGCAACGCTATCAAGGAAAAAGAGCAGAACAAGCCGCCGCGGGCCTACCGCGAGCTGTTCCGGCTGCTCCGCGAGATCGAGGAGGGCGCCGCCACGCGTGACGATGAACTCGAAGGCGAGGGCGAGGAATGAGCGAGCTGCTCCGCATCGGCCTTGTGTCGATCAGCGACCGTGCCTCCAGCGGTGTGTATGAAGACAAGGGCATCCCGGCCCTGCAGGCATGGTTCGGCAAGGCGCTCGCTTCGCCGTGGGAGATGGAAACCCGCCTGATCCCCGACGAGCAGCCCCTCATCGAGGCCGCGCTGATCGAGCTGTGCGACGTGGCCGGTTGCCACCTGGTGCTGACCACCGGCGGCACCGGACCGGCCCCGCGCGACGTGACGCCCGAAGCCACGCTGGCGGTGGCCGACCGCGTCATGCCGGGCTTCGGCGAGCAGATGCGCCAGATCAGCCTGGCCTTCGTGCCGACGGCGATCCTGTCGCGGCAGGTGGGGGTGATCCGCGGCAAGTCGCTGATCCTCAACCTGCCCGGCCAGCCCAAGGCCATCGCCGAAACCCTCGAAGGCCTGAAGGACGCCGACGGTGTGCAAAAGGTGCCGGGCATCTTTGCCGCGGTGCCCTACTGCATCGATCTGATCGGCGGGCCCTATGTGGAGACCGACGAAGCCGTGGTCAAGGCCTTCCGGCCCAAATCGGCGATCCGCCCGAAGGCCTGAACGGCCGCCGGGCTCATTCCGAGAAGATCTTGATTACCTTGCCCTTGAACTTCGGGGTCTGGGGCAGGTAGGCGCCGGCCAGCTGACGCCGGCGTTCCTGCTCGCGCCACCACATCCGCACGCCCAGCAGGGCGGCGAGGATCACCGAGTAGATGAGCGGCTCGGTGATGTCCTTCTTCACCAACCACCAGAAATGCAGGCAGCCGAGCATCGCGATCGGGTAGATCGCCCGGTGCAGCGACTGCCACTTGTGCCCGCCAAGCTTGCGTATCGCGAAGTTGCTGGAGGTGGCGGCGAGCGGCACCATCAGCACCAGGGCAGCGAAGCCGACGGTGATGAAGGGGCGCTTCAGGATGTCCTTGGCGATGGCCGGCCAGTCGAAGAACTGGTCGAGCCACACATAGCTCATCAGGTGGGCCACGCCGTAGGCGAAGGCGAACAGGCCCAGCGTGCGGCGCAGGCGCACGATCCAGTGCCAGCCGGTGTATTTGCGCAGCGGCGTGACGGCGAGGGTGATCAGCAGGAAGCGCAAGGTCCATTCGCCCAGGCCGCGGGTGATCGCCTCGATCGGGTTGGCGCCCAGGCTGTCGGCCTCGAAGCCCTGCCACAGCAGCCAGGCCGGGGCCAGGCAGACGACGAAGAGGGCGGCCTTGATGGCGGCGAGTTGGGTGTTGCTGGGAGTCATCGGGGGCGTTGTGGGTCAGTAGAAACGGCGCAGGTCCATGCCCGCGTAGAGCGATCCGACCTGGTCGGCGTAGCCGTTGAGCATCAGGGTCTTGCGCTTGGTGAATTCACCGATGCGCCGCTCGGTGGCCTGGCTCCAGCGGGGATGGTCCACGTCGGGGTTCACGTTGGCGTAGAAGCCGTACTCCGAGGGCGCGGCCTTCATCCAGGCCGAAACCGGCTGCCGTTCGACGAGCCGGATCGCCACCAGCGACTTGGCGCCCTTGAAGCCGTACTTCCAGGGCACGACGAGGCGCACCGGGGCGCCATTTTGTACCGGCAGCACCTCGCCGTACAACCCGACGGCGAGGATCGTCAGCGGATGACGGGCCTCGTCGAGGCGCAGGCCCTCGGTGTAGGGCCAGTCGAGCACGCCGCGGGTCATCGTGGCCCGGTCGTAGTGCGAGACGAACTCGACGTACTTGGCGCTGCCCTGCGGGTCTGCCAGCTTGAGCAGGCTGCCCAGCGGAATGCCGACCCACGGGATCACCATCGACCAGCCCTCCACGCAGCGCATGCGGTAGATGCGCTCCTCGGGCGGCACCAGCTTGAGAAGTTCGTCGATGCCGAGGCTGCGCGGCTTGTTCACCAGGCCCTCGACGCGCAGCGACCACGGGGAGGGCTTCAGCCGGTGGATGTTCTCGGCCGGGTCGCTCTTGTCGGTGCCGAGTTCGTAGAAGTTGTTGTAGGTGGTGACGGCCCGCCGGCTGGT
>JAKLLM010000362.1 GCA_023150125.1 Zoogloea sp. | reverse complement strand
CCTGACAGCCGCCAGGCTGCGGCCACCGCCGCCCTCGCTGCCGCCAGCCTCGGCCACGCGCGCAGCCTCGACCGGCTGAGCCAGGGCCTGCTGCTCGTCGCCCTCGCGGGGCTGCTGATGCCGGGCCTGGGCGCCACCGCCGGAGGGCTGCTGCTGGCCAGCCTCATCCCCGCCGGCGTCCAGGCCTACCACGCCTTCCGCTGCGAGCTGGACGCCCGCCTCTTCGACCACTGGGCCCGGCACTGGCCCACCCCCGGCAGCCAGCCCGACGCCGACCTCAGCGCCTTCGACCAGGCCCTCGCAGCATGCTTCGAAATGCGCCCGGACGCAGCGGGCGCCCCCACCCGCCCCCTCGAAGATCGGGCCCGGGGTGCGCTACGCCTCCTGCGCCGGCAGGCCCTGGCGCTCGCCTGCCAGGGCGCCCTGGTGCTGGCCGCCCTCGTCACCCGCATCGTCTAGGAGCCCGGATGTCCGTCGACCGCCTCATCGCCGCCAGCCTGTGCGGTTTCGCCAAGCTCCTCACCGGTGTCCGCGCCCTCTGGCTGGGCAGCGAACCCGTCGCCCGCACCCGGGTTTACTTTGCCAACCACCGCAGCCACGGCGACTTCGTGCTGATCTGGGCCTCGCTGCCCCCGGCGCTGCGCCAGCGCACCCGGCCGGTGGCGGGCGCCGACTACTGGCTCACCTCGCCCCTCAAGCGCTTCCTGATCAACCGGGTCTTCCACGGAGTCACGATAGACCGCCGCCCCGAGCGCCAGGGCCCCAACCCCGTCGAGCAGATGGGCGCGGCCCTCCAGGCCGGCGACTCGCTGATCCTCTTCCCCGAGGGCACCCGCAACCTGGGCGAGGGGCTGCTGCCGTTCAAGAGCGGCCTGTACCACCTCGCCCGCGCCCACCCCGGGGCCGAGCTCGTCCCGGTCTGGATCGAGAACCTCGGCCGGGTGATGCCCAAGGGCAGCGTGATCCCGGTGCCGCTGCTGTGCACCCTCACCTTCGGCCCGCCCCTCGCCCCCATCCAGGGCGAAAATCGCGCAGACTTCCTCGGCCGCGCGCGGGACGCCCTGCTGGCCCTCGCCCCGCCCCCCGACTGACCCCCGCCCCGAGCACAGCATGGACACCACCCACGACCTCATCACCGTTTTCGGCGGCATCTTCGCGCTGCTCGCCGTGGCCAGCCTGATCGGCGCCGGGCTCAAGTGGCGCCTGTCGCCGGCAGCGCCTCACTCGGTCATCGACAACCTCAACACGCGCATCAAGGCCTGGTGGGCGATGATCCTGCTGATCGGCGCCGCGATCTGGGCCGGCAAGGGCGGCGTGATCGCCCTCTTCGCCTTCATCTCCTTCCAGAGCCTGCGCGAGTTCATCTCCCTCACCCACACCCGGCTGGGCGACCACCGGGCCCTGCTGTGGGTGTTCTTCGTGTTCCTGCCGCTGCAGTACGCCCTCATCGCCATCGACTGGTACGGGCTGTTCGCAATCCTGATCCCCGTCTATGGCTTCCTGCTGCTGCCGATCTCATCCTCCCTCGGCGCCGACACCACCCGCTTTCTCGAGCGGGCGGCCAAGGTCCAGTGGGGGCTGATGATCTGCGTGTATTGCCTCTCCCACGTGCCGGCCCTGCTCACCCTCGACATCCCCGGCTACGCAGGGCGCAATGCGCTGCTGGTGGTCTTCCTGGTGCTCACGGTGCAGTCGAGTGACGTCTTCCAGTACGTGTGGGGCAAGCTCCTCGGGCGCCACAAGCTGTCGCCGGCGATCTCGCCGTCAAAGACGGTCGAGGGCCTGGTGGGCGGCGTGCTCAGCTCCACCGCGGTCGGCGCCGCCCTGTGGTGGATCACGCCCTTCACGCCGCTGCAGGCTGGCCTGATCGCCCTCGTCGTGAACATCATGGGTTTCTTCGGCGGCTTCGTGCTGTCGGCCATCAAGCGCGACCGGGGCGTCAAGGACTGGGGCGCGATGATCGAAGGCCACGGCGGCATGCTCGACCGGGTCGACTCGATCAGCTTCTCGGCCCCCATCTTCTTCCACATCGTGCGCTACTGGTGGGTATGACGCAGGCCGCCCCCCTCCCCGCCTGGCTCGAAGCCTTCCGCCGCCGCCTCGGCGCCGAGGTGGTCGAGACCCACATCTCCTGGCTGCTCCTCGCCGGCGAGCTCGCCTGGAAGCTCAAGAAGCCCCTCACCCTGCCCTTCCTCGATTACGGTACGCCCGCGCTGCGGCGGCACTTCTGCGAGGAGGAGCTCCGCCTCAACCGCCGCTTCGCGCCCGGCCTCTACCTGGGGCTCGACGCCGTCGACGACACCGGCGAATGGGCCGTGCGGATGCGCCGCTTCCCCGAGAGCCAGCGCCTCGACCACGTATGCGCCCGCGGCGAGCTCGGCCCGGAACAGCTCTCCCAGCTCGCCCGGGTCGTCGTCGCCTTCCACGACGCGGCGGCGGTCGCCGGGCCGGCCAGCCGTTTCGGCGAGCCCGCCCAGGTGCTGGCGCCGGCCCTCGACAATTTCACCACGCTGCGCGCCCGCCTGCCGGAGCAAACCCCGCGCCTCGACGCCCTCGAGGCCTGGACCCACGCCGAGTTCGCGCGCATCGAGCCCACCCTTGCCGCCCGCAAGGCCGGCGGCCGCATCCGCGAATGCCACGGCGACCTTCACCTCGGCAACCTGGTGCTCCTCGACGGCGAGGTCTGCCCCTTCGACTGCATCGAGTTCAGCGACGATCTGCGCTGGATCGACGTGGCCTCAGAGCTCGCCTTCACCTACATGGACCTCCTCGACCACCGGCGCCCCGACCTGGCCGCCTGGCTGCTCGACGCCTGGCTGCGCGAATCCGGCGACTTCCAGGCCGTGCCGGTGCTGCGCTTCTACAGCGTTTACAAGGCCCTGGTGCGGGCCAAGGTCGCCGCGCTGGGCGGTGCCGGCCCCCAGGCCGACGGCTACCTGGCGCTCGCCGAATCCATCGCCACCCCGCCGCCGCCCC
>JAKLLM010000005.1 GCA_023150125.1 Zoogloea sp. | reverse complement strand
AGGGCGGGGCCAGCGGCTCGACCGTGTCGAGGCGCAGGCCCTGGACGGGGGGCGGGGCGGTGGGTTGCGGCGGGGTTTCGGCGGGCTGCGGGGCATCGGCGGGCGTGGCGGGGCGGGCGCTGGCCGCTTGCGGGGTGGCCTGGGCCAGCCCGAAGCCGACGAAGGCCGGCAGCGCGGTGTTGTCGGTGCTCACCTTGTAGCGGGTGGCGAGCTCCCGGTAGCGCGCCTTGAGCGCCGCGAGGCTGGCCGGGTCGGGCTGCCAGTCGCCCTGGCGCGCGGCCTCGAGCATGCGCTCGATGCTCTGGGCGAGGGCGTGGGGGTTGTGGCGTTCGAACCAGTCCTTGAGGCCGAGGCGGTGCTTGTCGCGCACATAGACGTCGACGAAGGCCTGCCACTGGTCGCCGCGGACGATCTCGCGGGCCACCGACTGCCAGCCGGCGAAGTTGTTGATGCCGTCGAGCACCTGAAGGGTGCCGGCGTAGCCTTCCTTCATCAGGCCCTGGATGTAGCCGGGGTGGAGGTTGCGGGTGGCGAGCTCCTTGGCGAGGAAGCCGGCGGCGCCCTCCACCTTGCCGCCGCCGGGGCCGCGCAGGTTGGAGATGTAGAGCTCCGGTGCCTTGCCGTCGAGGTGGCGCACCGCCAGCGCGATGCCGCCGAGGTACTGGAAGGGGTCGTCGGTAGTGAGCATGCCGTAGAGGTTGGAGCTGCGCGACAGCACGGCGCCCTCGGTGCCCTTCAGGTGGGCGGCGTAGAGGTTCTCGCCGCCGGCGCCGGGCTGGCCCCAGCGGGCTTCATCGGGGCCGTAGCCGAACTGCATGCGCGCCAGGTACAGCCCGGCGAGCTTGCGGTCGCCCTCGGCCTTGCCTTTCCAGGTGTCGGTGGCCAGCGCGGCGTCGTCGAGGCCGGTGCCGTAGCGGCCCGATTCGGACGAGAAGATGCGGGTCTGGGCGGCGTTGAGGGCGTCGCCCTCGCTCCAGCCCCGGGCGCGGAGGGCCGTGGCGATGCGGCGGCTGTTGGCGGCGACGGGGTTGTCGGCTTCGTCGGCCTCGGCGGCGAGTTTGGCGGCCTTGGCGAGCAGGCGCATCACGTTGGGGAAGTGGTCGCGGTAAAGGCCGGTGGCCGACAGCACGATATCCACCCGCGGCCGGCCGAGGCGCTCCCGGGGGATGAGCCTGACGTCCTCGACGCGGCCGCCGGCATCCCACACCGGCTCGACGCCCATCGCCCACAGGGCCTGGGCTTCGAGCAGACCGAAGTGGCGCATGGTCTCCACCGACCACAGGGTGAAGGTGAGCTTCTGCGGCGGCCGGCCGGCCTTTTCGCGGTGGCTGGCGAGGAGCTGGTCGAAGGCCTCGCGGCCGGCCTCCCAGGCGGCCCGGGTGGGCACCCGGGAAGGGTCGAAGCCGTAGAGGTTGCGGCCGGTGGGCAGGGCGTCCGGGTTCTTCAGTGGGTCGCCGCCGTAGCTGGTGGGGATGTGGCGGCCTTCGAGGGCAGCCAGCAGGGCAGCGGTTTCGGGGGCGGCGTCGAGGGCCGCGTACCACTTGCGGGCCTGCTCGGCGGCGGCGCGGGCGCGGGGCGGGAGCTGTGCCGGGTCGGCGCTGCCGGCGATGATCTCGCGCAGGCGGCGGTAAGGGGTCGATTGGCTCAGGCGGGCGTAGTCGCCGACGAGCAGCTCGTCAGCCTCTTCGCCGGGGCCGGCGACGCCTTCCCAGAAGTCCTTGCCGGCCATCATCAGCACGGTGGCGAGGCGCGCCTCGGGGCCGGCGCCCTGGCCGAAGGTGTGCAGGCCGAGGGGCTGGGCGCTGCGCGCCAGTTCGTGGAGGTGGTCGTGGAGCGCGCCGACGAAGCCGGCGAAGTCGCTGCGCAGGCGGGCCTCGCTCCAGCCCAGGTCGCGGTCGATGTGTTCGCGGCGCACCGCGGCGAGGAGCTCGGCGCGGATCTTCTCCTTCACGGCGCCTTCGTCCTGGCCGAGCCAGGCGTGCAGCTGGTCGTGGATGCGGGTCAGCGCGGCGTGCAGGCCGGCGGGGGCGAAGGGCGGGGTCTGGTGGCTGATGATGGTGGCGCGGCCGCGCCGCTTGGCCTGGGTGGCCTCGCCGATGTTGTCGACGATGTAGGGGTAAAACACCGGCACGTCGCCGACGGCGAGCATCGGGAAGTCGGTGACGGCGAGGCCGCGTTCCTTGCCGGGCAGCCATTCCTGGCTGCCGTGGGTGCCGTAGTGGATGAAGGCGTCGCTCCGGGCCTGCTCCCGCGCCCACAGGTAGACAGCCAGGTAGAAGTGGGACGGGGCGGCGCTCGACGAGTGGTAGAGCGACTTTTCCTTGTCTTCCCAGCGTTCGCCGCGGGGCGGCTGGGGGAGCAGGGTGACGTGGCCGAGCTTGAGCCGCGGGATCGCGAAGACGGCCTGGCCGCCGCGTTGCAGCACCATCGACGAGCGTTCGGGCTCGCCCCAGCGCGCCTTCAGCTGCTCCCGGGTGGCCGTCGGCAGGGTGGCCAGCCAGCGCCGGTAGGTGGCCACCGGCAGGGTGTCGGCGAGGCCGTCGCGGAGCAGGGATTCGAGCTCGCGCTGGTCGCCGGCGGGCTGGTACGAGGGTGCCAGCAGGCGCTGCAGGGAGAGGGTCAGCTCGGTCTCGCCGGGCGTCCCGGTGGTGTAGCCACGGGCCTTGAGGGCGGCCAGGGTGCCTACCAGGCTGCGCGGCAGGTTCATGAAGGAGGCGGAGAGGTTCTTCTCGCCTGGCGGGTAGTTCCAGAAGAACACGCTGATCCGCTTGTCGGCGTTGGGGCTGCGCTGGAGGCGGGCCAGGCGGACGGCCTTGGCGACGACGGCGCTGGCCTGGCCGGGGATGGCGGCGATCTGGTCG
The DNA here is from genome assembly GCA_023150125.1 of Zoogloea sp. Classification (GTDB taxonomy): domain Bacteria; phylum Pseudomonadota; class Gammaproteobacteria; order Burkholderiales; family Rhodocyclaceae; genus Zoogloea. Next base: position 28,128 of record JAKLLM010000005.1, on the reverse strand, counting down.
TCGGATGGGCGGGGGGCGGCGGCGATCTGGATGTCGGTGACGCCGGCGTATTCGGCCTGGGCGAGGTAGAAGGGCACGTCCATCAACGCGATGCCCTGGGGGGCGGCGGCCCAGGTCGCTTCATCGCCCTTGCGGTAGGGCATGGCCTGCACGACCGGGATGCCCAGCTCGGCGAACTCGGCGCGGCGGCCCTCGGGGTTGAGCATGATCTGGGTGTTGATGAGGGCGCTGGCGACGGTCCGGCCGTCGATGCGGAGCATCCTGCGCACGGCGTCGGCGTCCATCACCGGGCTGTAGAAGGGCAGCGGGACGGCGCCGGCCTGCTCGATGCGGCGGATCAGGTCGTCGATGAAGGCGGTCTGTTCGGCGGCGATGTATTGCTGGTGCAGCGCGATGGCGATGACCGGCGCGGCGAGGGCCGCGTTGCCGGCCTTCCAGCGCAGGTAGTCGGCCGGGTCGGCGAAGACGAGGCCCGGGTGGTCCGGGTGGTAAAGGCCGCTCTTCGGGAAGACGATGGGCGCGGGGATTTCGCCGCCGGGCCGGCCGGCGAGGTGGGCGGCGAGGGTGGCCAGGAAGCTGTCGAGGCTCTGTCGGCCGCCGTTGGTGTAGTAGCTGTGCAGGCGGCGGGCCAGCGGGTCGGGCAGGCCCTGCCAGCGCGGCTTGCCGTCGTGCAGCCACAGGGCGGGCGCCTTGAGGCTGGGCAGCACGGCGGCCAGACGGGCTTCGACGAAGGCCTGGAGGTGGTCCCGCGGGGTGTCGAAGAGCACCATGTCGTAGCCCTTGAAGAGCTCGGGCCCGGCCTCGGCCGACAGTTTCTCGGCGAAGCGGGCGTCGAGCCGCAGACCGTGGCCGCGGGCGGCGTCGGCCAGCCGGAGGAACTTGCCGGGCTGGACGGGCGCGGTGCTGATCACCAGGATGCTGCCGCCCGCAGCCTGGGCCGGGCCGCTGCCGAGCAGCAGCAGGCACAGCGCGGGCAGCAGCAGGCGGGCCAGGGCCCGCAGGAGCGCGAGGAGCGGGCGCATGCTCAGAAGTCCATCTGCAGCGCGGCGCTCAGGTTGCGCCCAGGCTGGGTGTAGAAGGACGGCCCGGCGTCGGTGGCGGCGAGGGCGGCCTGGCGGATGTCGCTCCACACCCAGTATTTCTTGTCGAACAGGTTGTTCAGGGTGATGTTGAGGCGGGCCTTCGGGTGGACCTGCAGGCTCGCGCCCAGGTCGAGCACGGCGTAGCCGGGGCTGCGGAAGTAGTCGACGCTGCCGGTGTCCACCTGGCGCTTGCGGTGGGCGGCGCGCAGGCGGGCGTCGAGGGCCAGCGGGCGTCCGGCCACGCTGCCGTCCCAGCCGAGGTTGAGGAACAGGCGGGCCGGATCGACGCTGTTGAGCGGCTGGCCGGTGGAGCTGACGTCGCCCTCGCTCCAGGCAATCGCGCCGGCGCTGCGCAGGCCGCCGGGCAGCGCCCAGGCGCCGCGCAGCTCGACACCGTGGATGCGCACGTCGTCGAGGTTGACCGACTGGTACACCGAGCGGACCTGGTTGCCCAGGCAGGCCGGCGCGCCGGCACCGCTGGGGGTGGAGCAGGTCAGCTCGGTGCTGATGAAGTTGCGGTACTGGTTGCGGTAGAGGGCGAGCTGCATCTCCCCGCCGGCCAGCCTGAAGCGGGAGCCGAGCTCGACGCCGGTGCTGGTCTCGGGCTTGAGGGCGGGGTTGGGCAGGGTCGCGTAGTTCTGGGCGGCGTTGTAGAAGAGGCCGTTGACCTCCTCGTAGTTGGGGGCCCGGAAGCCGCGCACCACCTGGCCGTACAGCGACAGCGCCGGGCTGTGCTGCCAGATGGCGGCGAGCTTGGGCGAGGCGGCCGTGTGGTCCTGGCCGGAGGCCGAGAAGGTCTGGTTGCCGATGGTCTTGTTCATCGTCTCGGGGCGCAGCTTGACGCTGTCCACCCGCAGGCCGGGGGTGAGCCTGAGCCGGCCGATGCTGATTTCGTCCTGGGCGAACAGGCCCACGCTGGTGGTCTCGCCGGGGGCGAAGTCGCGCAGCGGGTAGGTGTCGCCGGCCAGGGTCTTGCTGACGCTGCCGGTGGTCTGGTTGGTGATGAGGTAGTCCCGCAGCTCGTCCAGCGCGTGGCGGCGCCAGTCGGCGCCGACGACGATGAAGTGTTCGACCTCGCCGCTGCCGATCGTCTTCTCCAGCTGCAGCCCGGCGCCGGTGGTGTGCTGCCGGAAGTCGAAGTTCATGTCGATCAGGCAGGTGTTGCTGCCGCGGCTGGTGCCCGAGCAGCCGGCGGTGGTGTTGCTGCGCCTTTGCAGGGTGTCGGTGTGGTTGCCGGCGTTCTGGTGGTAGGCGTTGAGGAGCAGGCGGTCCACCAGGCCGTTGGCGGGCTTCCATTCCCAGTCGAAGGAGACGCGCTCGCGGCGGGCCTCTTCGCTGCCGCTGGCGGCGCTGACCCGGGGTAGCGAGGTGGACAGGCGCAGCAGCTCGCTGTCGGCATGCTGGTGGCGATCTTCATAGGTGAAGCGCAGCCGGTGCCCGCTGGCGGGCTTGACGACGAGGCGGGCGAGGGTGCCGCGGGAGCGGTTGTCCTGGGGGTTGGGCAGCTCGCGTGCGGCGCTGCTGCCGCCCACCTCGCCCCGGTTGTCGAGCTCGCTGCCGCTGCGCCGGGTGAGCGCGAGGAGGACTTCGACCTGTTCATTGCCGCCGGCAAAGTAGGCGGTGTTCTGCAGGCTCTGGTCGGCGCCGCGCCAGGTGCCCTTGTAGCGCACCGCCACGTCGCGCTGGCCGAGGATGTCGCGGGGGTCGAGGGTCAGGTAGCTCACCACGCCGCCGAGGGCGTCGGCGCCGTAGAGGCTGGAGGCGGGCCCGCGCAGCACCTCGACCCGTTTGAGAAAGTCGAACTCGGGGCTGTCGGCGCTGGAGGTGGTGGCGTTGGACGGGCCGCCGCCGTTGTAGTGGTCGGGCAGCCGGATGCCGTCCACCTGCTGAAGCACGCGTTTGCCCTCGATGCCGCGGATCGTCACCGAGCTGGCGCCGAAGCGGCGCAGGTCGCGGGCCACGGTGAGGTCGGGGTCTTCGGCGAAGAGGTCGGCCTCGTCGCCGGGCATGCGCCGGGCCAGGCTGGCCTGGTCGATGCTGGTGATCGTCGTCGCCACGGCGTCGGTGGTGGTCTCGGTGCGGGTGGCCGACACAACGACCTTGCCGAGGGTGGCGGTGTCGTCGGCCCGCACGGGGCCAACGACCAGGGCGGCACCGAGCATGAGAGCGAGGGGGCGCGGCCTGAGGCCGGCGGGGATGTGAATGCAGATCAAGGTGGGTCTCCGGATCGGTGGTGCATCGGGCTGGCTGACGACCGGGAGGCCTGAGATGGCTGGCTTGACGCTGAGGGCAAGAGGTTTGCCGTGGAGCGAAATGTAAGGGATGAATTTTTTAAATGCAAATCATTATCGTTTACATTTGCGATTTTGGAGATTAAGATCCGCCCTGTTTCCTCGTTCTCCGGAGGCGTTCCCCATGCATTCGATGCTGTTCAATCTCTGTCTGGTCGGCGTCGTGCTGCTGGGAGCGCTGCTGTCGGCCCCGGGCTGACGCGGCGCGCCTCCGGCCTTTTTTCACAACCCTGCTGCAAGGAAAGCCCCGTCGATGTCCCGATATACCGGCCCCCGTCTCAAAGTGATGCGCGCACTCGGCTGCGAGTTGCCCGGCCTGTCCCGCAAACCCCTCGGCGAGCGGGATTACCCGCCCGGCCAGCACGGCATGCGCGCGCGCCGCAAGTCGGATTACGGCGTCAAGCTGATGGAGAAGCAGAAGCTGCGGATGAACTACGGGCTGACCGAATCCCAGATCCAGCGCCTGTTCCGCGAGGCCAAGCGGGCCAAGGCGCCGACCGGTGCGAAGCTGCTGGAGCTGCTCGAGCGGCGCCTCGACAACGTGGTGTTCCGGGCCGGCTTTGCGCCGACGGCGGTGGCGGCGCGCCAGCTGGTGCGCCACAAGCACGTGCTGCTCAACGGGCAGGCGGTGAACATCCCGTCGATCCGCGTGCGGCCGGGCGACGCGATTGCGCTGGTCGACAAGGCACGCAAGATCCCGATGGTGCTCGAATGCGTCGAGCAGCCGGCGCTGGCCCGGCCGGAATGGCTGAGCTGCGACGAGAAGGCCTTCAGCGCGCGGGTGACGCGGCTGCCGGAGGCGAGCGAGGTGCCCTTCCCGGTGGAGGTGCAGCACGTGGTCGAATACTACGCGGTGCGGCTGTGAGCGGGGCCTGCCAGTGCGGCAGCCTGACTGACGAGGATCTGCCGCCGCTCTACGAGCGTAATCCGGAGCTGGCCCTGGCGGCGCTGCTGACCCTGCTCACGGCCTTCCCGGCCCGCCGCACGGAGGCCGTGGCGGGATCTATCGTCAGCCACCTGAAGGTGGTGGGTGGCGACGCCCGCCTCGACCCGCTGCTGCGCGATTGCGCGCGCAGCCTGCTGCCGAAGTGGGAGGCCTTCCAGCTGCTCAGCGGCGGTGCGCTGCCCGAGGGCGTCGCCGCCCAGTAAGGGCCGGTGGGCTTACAGCCAGGGCTCGCAGGCGGCGACGAGCGCGTCGATCTCGCGGGCGATGGCGTCGAGCTGCGGCTCGAGCTGGGTGTCGCCGGCCTCGATGGCTTTTTCGAGTTCGCCGGCCGATGCCATCAGGTCGAGGGCGCAGATGAAGCCGGCGTTGCTGCGCAGCGTGTGCATGCGCCGGGCCGCGGCTTCCCGGTCGCCGGCGGCCCGGAAGCCGCGGGTCTGGTCGGCGGCGCCACGGTTGTCGGTGACGAAGAGCTGCAGCAGGCCCACGAACATCGCCCGGTCGCCGCCCAGGCGGCGGGCGGCGCGGGTGGCGTCGATGCCGTCGATCTCCGGGAAGGCGTCGTCGCCGGCGGGCGGCGGGGCGGCGCTGCCGGCCGGAGCCGGGCGGGGCTTCACCCAGCGCGCCAGCAGGCTGGCCATCTGGTCGAGGTCCATCGGCTTGGGCAGCACATCGTTGGCGCCGGCGCGGCGGGCGTCGGCCTGCTGGTCGTCGCGCACGCCGGCGGTGAAGGCGATGACGGGCAGCTCGGCGAGGCCCAGCTCGGTGCGGATCTGGCGGGTGGCGGTGAGCCCGTCCATCACCGGCATCTGCACGTCCATCAGCACCGCGTCGAAGCCGTCGGGCTTGTTGCGCAGCAGCTCCACGGCCTGCTGGCCGTCGGCGGCGAGGGTGGCGGTGGCGCCTTCGAGTGCCAGCGCCCGCTCGACCAGGTCGCGGTTCATCGCGCTGTCGTCCACCACCAGCAGGTGGGCGCCGGTGAGGCGCGGGCCGCTGGCCTGGGGCGCGGCAGGCGCGGGGCTGGCCGGCGCCGCCTCGACCTGCCCGCGGGTGAAGGGCACTTCGAAGCTGAAGGTGCTGCCGTGGCCGAGCTGGCTGTCGGCGCTGATCGTGCCGCCCATCAGCTCGACCAGGCGCTTGCAGATCGACAGCCCGAGGCCGGTGCCGCCGAAGCGCCGGCCGATGCCCGCGTCGGCCTGGGTGAAGGGGGTGAACAGCCGCTCGAGGGCGTCGGGGGCGATGCCGATGCCGGTGTCGGAGACCTCGAAGCGCAGGTGCACGCGGTCGGCGTCGCCCTCGAAGGCCTGGACGCGCACCGCCACCTCGCCGTGGTCGGTGAACTTGATGGCGTTGCCGGTGAGGTTGAGCAGCACCTGCTCGAGCCGCAGGCCGTCGCCGATCAGCGGGCCGGGGCGCATCGTGGGCGGCGTGATGTGCAGGGCCAGGCCCTTGCTGCGGGCGGTCTGGCCCATCAGGCTGTCGAGGCTGGCGAGCAGGGCGCCGAGGTCGAAGGGGTGCGGTTCGATGCGCAGCTGGCCGGCTTCGATCTTGGAGAGGTCGAGCACGTCGTTGAGGATCGCCAGCAGCGACTGGCCGGCGCTGCGGATGCGTTGAACCATGTCGCGCTGGTTGGCGGGCAGGGCCTCGCGCTCGAGCACCTGGGCCAGGCCGAGCACCGCGTTCATGGGGGTGCGGATCTCGTGGCTCATGTGGGCCAGGAACTCGCTCTTCGCGGCGTTGGCGGCCTCGGCGGTGGCGTGGGCTTCCCGCAGCCGGCTCTCGTAGCGCTTGCGCTCGCTGATGTCGCGGGACACGCCGAGCACCTCGACGAAGCTGCCGTCGGGGCTGAGCAGCGGGTTGGCCGAGACGTCGGTCCACACCGTGCTGCCGTCCTTGCAGCGCTGTTCGAGCTCGCCGCGGAAGTTCTCGATCGGCCGCCCGGCCTCCAGGTCGGCCCGCAGCTGGGCGAAGTAGGCCCGCACGGTGGCCACCGAGTCGGCGGAGAACACCTCTTCCTGGCTCTGCCGGAAGGCCTCCTCGGGGGTGAAGCCGCGCAGCTTCTCGACCGACGGGCTCACATAGGTGTAGGCGCCGGCGAGGTCCATGGTGACGATCACGTCGGTGGCGTTGTCGGCGATCAGGCGGTGCCGCGCCTCGCTGATGCGCAGCTGCTCCTCGATCTGCCGGCGGGCGGTGATGTCTTCGATGATGTAGAGGTAGCGCGGGGCTTCCTCGGTTGCGAGGCGCACCGGGGCGCAGGTGAGGCTGGCCCACACCAGGCTGCCGTCCGGGCGCAGGTAGCGCTTGTTGAGGCGGTAGCCGGGGATCTCGCCGCCGTTGAGGCGGGTGAGCAGCTCGGTGCTCTCGCGGATGTCGTCGGGGTGGGTGATGCGCTGCGGGCTGAGGCCGGCGAGATCGTCGGCGCTGCGCCCGAGGATCTCGCACAGGCGCGGGTTGGCGTCGGTGAAGCGGCCGCTGCCGGGGTCGAGCAGCGCGATGCCCAGCGGAGCCTGCTCGAAGACCACCCGGAAGCGCGCCTCGGCGGCCCGTTCGGCCTGCAGGGCGGCCATCTCGTGGCGCTGCCGGCTGCGCCGCCACAGCAGATAGCCGCCGGAATAAACAAAGGTGAGGCCGAGCCCGGCGAGAATGGTGGTGGCCCAGGCGATGGTGCGGACGCCGGCGTAGGCTTCGGCTTCGTCGATCTCGGCGATCATCAGCCAGGGCGTGCCGGCCACCGCGGCGGCGTAGGCCAGCACCGGGGCACGCCGGTAGTCGCGGCCGCCTTCGATGATGCCCCGCTCGCCGCGGGCCGCGCGGGCGGCCGGCATGTCGGGGCTGGCGACCGGCAGGCCCAGCACCAGCGCGGCGTCGCGGTTGAAGCGCAGCGGGGTGAGGAAGCGCACGCTGTCGCCGTCGCGCCGGACGAGGTAGGTTTCGGCCGACTGGGTGGGGACGGGCCAGGCGCCGACCAGCGGGTTGAGGGCCTGGTCGGCGCTCCAGGTGACGTAGGCCACGCCGAGGGGTTCCATGTCGGGCGAGCCGATCGGCGCCAGCACGCCGTAGTGCACCTTGCCGTCGGCGGTGCGGTGCAGGTCGACCAGCTCGACCCGCGGCCGGCGCAGGATGTCCTGGATCAGTGCCGTGTGCGCCCGGATGTCGGCGTCGCCGACGACGAAGGCCGGGGTGGCGTCGGTGGCCACGATGGCGAGACCGGCCCAGCCGCGGGCCTCGGCCATCTGGGTCATCAGCGCCTGCATGCGCTTGAGGCTGGCCTCGTCCTTGCGCCCGCCGTTCGTCCATTGGCTGAACAGGATCTCGAGCTGCGAGTGGCCGTAGAAGCTCAGGTCGGTGTCGACCCGCGCGTCGGTGAGCCAGCCTTCGATCTGCTGGCGCTTCTGTTCGACGATCACCGCCAGGGTGCGATGGGTTTCGCGGCGGATCTCCTCGCTGAGGTAGCGGTAGCCGACGCTGCCGAGGCCCGCGATCAGCATCGAGAGGGCCAGGAGCGGGAGGGCGAAGCGCAGCCACGGGCGGTCGATGGCGGCGTCTTCCGGGGCGGGCGGCATGCTGGAGCGGGTCATGGTTCGGCGGGCTGCCCGGTGTGCAGCGCGGGCGGGTGTCGATCGGGGCAGCCGCTGATTATCCGCCTTAATCGAGAAATTCGCCTTAATTGGCAGACTTTGGCGCCTTGCTTTGGATCAAGGAGGCGCAAAAAGACGGCCGGCGGCGCCCCACCCGCGAGCGGCCTGCCCCGGGCTCAGCGCCCGGAGGGCGGGCGCTGGGTGAGGCCTTCGTCCACCTGGCGGGCCATCTCCATCATCGCGTCGCGGGAGCGGGCGGCGGTGTCGAGCAGCCCGCTGACCACGTTGATCATCAGCGGCGCGGCGCTGGCGCCGGGGGCCAGCGGCGTGCCATCGTCGCCCACCACTTCGGACAGGTTCGACAGTTTCTGCTGGTTTTCGGCGACGACCTCCTGGAAGCCCACGGCATAGCCGACGGCCTGCTGGATGAGCTTGCGGGCCATGTCGGACTGGGCCTCGTAGAGGCTGGCGGCGTCCTTGGCCTCGAGCAGGGCCCGGACTTCGGAGAGGTTGCCCTCCATCAGCGACTGGGTCGCCTTGAGGTTGAGGGCGATCACCCGGTGGGCGCAGATGAAGGCGTTTTCGTAGAGGGACGACAGGGCGTCGAACTTGCCCTGGCCGGCGCCGGCCAGGTAGTCGTTGAGGGAGAACATGGGGGCTTCTCCTTGTGTGAAGGGTGCTTGGAGGAGACAACCATACCGGCCGCGGCTGCCGCTGCCATTGCGGGACGTCAACAATTTGCGTTGCCGCCCACCCTTCGGCCAGGTGGGCGGCGGCGGGGCTCAGTCGAGGACGACCATCAGGTCCTTGGCGTCCACCGACTGGCCGGCGTGCACCAGCACCTCCTTCACGATGCCGTCGCGGGGGGCGTGGAGGGCCATCTCCATCTTCATCGCCTCGAGGGTGGCGATCACGTCGCCGGCCTTGATCGCCTGGCCCGGCTTCACCGCGATGGTGACCACCAGGCCCGGCATCGGCGCGGCCACATGGGCGTCGTTGCCCTCGTCGGCCTTGCGGCGGCTGACGACCTGGGCGGCCAGCTTGCGGTCGGGCACCTTGATGATGCGCGGCTGGCCGTTGATCTCGAAGAAGACCTTGACCTGGCCTTCCTCGTCGGCCTCGCCCAGCGTGAGCAGGCGCACCACGAGGGTCTTGCCGCGCTCGATCTCGACGGTGATCTCCTGGCCCGGCTCCATGCCGTAGAAGAAGGTCGGGGTCGGCAGCACCGACACCGGGCCGTAGCGGCGGGCCAGGGTGTTGAACTCGGCGAACACCTTCGGATACATCAGATACGAGGCGAACTCGGCCTCGGAGAGCTGACGGCCGCACTTCTTCTCGGCCTCGGCGCGCAGCGCGGCGAGGTCGGCCTCGGCGAGCAGGGCGCCGGGGCGCTCGGTGATCGGCTCGACGTTCTTGAGCACCTTCTTCTGCAGCGCCTGGGGCCAGCCACCCGGCGGCTGGCCGAGGTCGCCGTGCATCATCTCGACCACCGAGGCCGGGAAGGCGATCTCGCGGGCCGGGTCGAGCACGTCGGCGGGGCTGAGATCCTGCGCCACCATCATCAGGGCCATGTCGCCGACCACCTTGGACGACGGGGTGACCTTGACGATGTCGCCGAACAGGTCGTTGGCGTCGCGGTAGGCGCGCGCCACCTCGTGCCAGCGGGTGTCGAGGCCGAGCGAGCGGGCCTGCTCCTTGAGGTTGGTGAACTGGCCGCCGGGCATCTCGTGCAGATACACCTCGGAAGCGCCCGCCTTGAGGTCGCTCTCGAAGGCCGCGTACTGCTGGCGCACTGCCTCCCAATAAAAGCTGATCCGGCGGATCGCCTCGGGGTCGAGGCCGGGGTCGCGCTCGCCGTGGCGCAGGGCCTCGACGATGGAGCCGAGGCAGGGCTGGGCGGTCATGCCGGACATGGCGTCCATCGCCGCATCCACCGCGTCCACGCCGGCGTCGATGGCGGCCAGCACGGTGGCGGCGCTGATGCCCGAGGTGTCGTGGGTGTGCAGGTGCACCGGCATCCCGACCTCGTCGCGCAGGGCCTTCACCAGCACGCGGGCGGCGGCGGGCTTGAGCAGGCCGGCCATGTCCTTGATGGCGAGGATGTGGCAGCCGGCCTTCTCCAGCTCCTTGGCCATCTTGACGTAGTAGCCCAGCGAATACTTGGCGCGGTTCGGGTCGAGGATGTCGCCGGTGTAGCACAGGGCGCCCTCGGCGAGCTTGCCGGTGTCGAGCACGGCGTCGATGGCAACGCGCATGTTGTCGACCCAGTTGAGGCAGTCGAAGATGCGGAACAGGTCCATCCCGCCCTCGGCGGCGCGCTGCACGAACTGGCGCACCACGTTGTCCGGGTAGTTGGTGTAGCCCACGCCGTTGGCGCCGCGCAGCAGCATCTGGGTGAGCACGTTGGGGGCCTGGGCGCGGATCAGCGCCAGGCGCTCCCACGGGTCTTCGTTGAGGAAGCGCATCGCCACGTCGAAGGTGGCGCCGCCCCAGCACTCCAGCGACAGCAGCTGCGGCAGGCCGCGCGAGTACGCCTCGGCGACGCCGACGATGTCGCGGGTGCGCATGCGGGTGGCCAGCAGCGACTGGTGGGCGTCGCGCATGGTGGTGTCGGTGACGAGCACGCGCTTCTCGTTGCGCATCCACTCGGCAAACTTGCTGGGGCCGAGCTCCTCGAGGCGCTGGCGGGTGCCGGGCTGGGCCTCGGCGGCGAAGCGCGGCGCCTCGGGCTGGCGGGCGTGGGCCGGCGGCAGCGCTCGGCCGCGGGTCTCCGGATGGCCGTTGACGGTGACGTCGGCGATCCAGCCGAGCAGCTTGGTGGCGCGGTCCTTGCGCTTGCGGAAGTCGAACAGCGCCGGCGTCTCGTCGATGAAGCGGGTGGTGTAGTCGTTGGCGATGAAGCGCGGGTGGCTCACCAGGTTGTGCAGGAAGGCCAGGTTGGTGGCCACGCCGTGGATGCGGAACTCCATCAGCGCGCGGTCCATGCGGCGGATCGCCTCTTCGGGGGTCTGGGCCCAGGCGGTGACCTTCTCGAGCAGCGAGTCGTAGAAGCGCGTCACCACCGCGCCCGAATACGCCGTGCCGCCATCGACGCGGATGCCGAAGCCCATCGCGCCGCGGTACGCGCTGATGCGGCCGTAGTCGGGGATGAAGTTGTTCTCGGGGTTCTCGGTGGTGATCCGGCACTGCAGCGCGTGGCCGGAGAGGCGGATGTCCGCCTGGGCCGGGATGCCGGTCTCGCCGGTGGCGCCGATGTGGCCGCCCTCGGCGATGCGGATCTGGGCCTTCACGATGTCGAGGCCGGTGACCATCTCGGTGACGGTGTGCTCCACCTGGATGCGCGGATTCACCTCGATGAAGTAGAAGGCGCCGGTGTCGGCGTCCATCAGGAACTCGACGGTGCCGGCGCCCACGTAGTTCGTCGCGCGGCCGATGGCCAGCGCCGCCTCGCACAGGCGCTCGCGGGTGGCGTCGTCGAGGTAGGGCGCCGGGGCGCGCTCGACCACTTTCTGGTTGCGGCGCTGGATGGAGCAGTCGCGCTCGAAGAGGTGCACCAGGTTGCCGTGGCCGTCGCCGAGGATCTGCACCTCCACGTGGCGGGCGCGGCGCACCAGCTTCTCGAGGTACACCTCGTCCTTGCCGAAGGCGCTCTTGGCTTCGCGGCGGGCGGCGGCGACGGAGTCGAGTAGGGTGTCCTCGCTCTCGATCGGGCGCATGCCGCGGCCGCCGCCGCCCCACGAGGCTTTCAGCATCAGCGGATAGCCGATCTCGCGGGCGAGGCGCTTGATCTCCTCGGGGTCGTCGGGCAGCGGCGGGGTGGCCGGCATCACCGGCGCGCCGCAGGAGACCGCCAGGTTGCGCGCCGACACCTTGTTGCCCAGCGTGCGCATGGTGTCGGGGCGCGGGCCGATGAAGGTGATCCCGGCGGCGGCGCAGGCCTCGGCGAACTCGGGGCTCTCGGAGAGCAGGCCGTAGCCCGGGTGGATCGCGTCGGCGCCGGCTTCCTTGGCGACGCGGATCACCTCGTCGATCGACAGGTAGCTCTCCAGCGGGCCGAGCTGGCGGCCCTCGCCGCGGCCGACCTGGTAGGCCTCGTCGGCCTTGAAGCGGTGCAGCGAGAGCTTGTCTTCCTCGGCGTAGATGGCGATCGTGTCGATGCCGAGTTCGGTGGCGGCCCGGAACACGCGGATGGCGATTTCGGAGCGGTTGGCAACAAGAAGGCGACGGATCATGCTGGGTTCTCCGACTGGGGGAATGGCGGGTGGGCAGGCAGGCTGCCCGCCGGCCGGGTTTGAATGCCGATATATCTTAGTTTTCTCGAGATTTTTGATGGGCGCAATCGGGTGAACCCCGATGGCCCGGGCCGCGCCCGGCTGAAGGCATGGCGGCCCTCGGGTGAGCCGGGCCGGCGCGGCCGGCGTGCCATGCACCACGCCGGTGCCGCGGCGTTGCATTCAGGCGCGCCGAGGTTCATGCTCGACAGGCAAGTACCCAGGGAGGAGCAGGCGATGCGGATCTCTTTTTACGGTGCGGCCGGCGAGGTGACGGGCTCGTGCACGCTGGTCGAGGCAGGGGGCGTGCGCTTCCTGGTGGATTGCGGGATGTTCCAGGGCGGGCCGGAGGCGCGTACCAAGAACGTGCATGCGCTCAACTTCGGCTTCGACGTGCGCGGCCTCGACTTCGTGCTGCTGACCCACGCCCACATCGACCACTCCGGCCTCCTGCCGCGGCTGGCGGTGCTGGGTTTCCGCGGCCCGATCTACGCCACCCCGGCCACCATCGACCTGCTCGAGGTGCTGCTGCCCGACAGCGCCCACATCCAGGAGAAGGAGTCCGAATGGCAGCTGCGCCACCAGCACCGGCGCGGCAAGGGCGGCAGCCCGGGCGGCATCCAGCCGCCGCTGTACACGGTGATCGAGGCCCAGTACTGCCTGGGCCTGCTGCAGCCGGTGAATTACGGCGAGACCCTGCACGCGGCCGAGGGCGTCAGGGTGTGCTTCCACGACGCCGGGCACATCCTCGGTTCAGCCTGGCTGGAGGTGACGCTGAGCGGCGAGGGCCGCCCGCGCAAGCTGGTGTTCTCGGGCGACCTGGGCATGCGCGACCGCCCGGTGCTGCGCGACCCCGAGCGGCCGGTGCCCGAGGCCGACGTGCTGCTGGTCGAGTCCACCTACGGCGACCGCCTGCACCGGCCGCTGGCCGAGACCGAGGACGAGATCGTCGCCGCCTTCGAGCGCACCCGCGCAGCCGGCGGCAACCTGATCATCCCGTCCTTCGCGGTGGGCCGCACCCAGGAGATCATCTACCTGCTGGCCGACCTGGTGCGCCGCCAGCGCCTCGCCCCGCTCAAGGTGTATGTGGATTCGCCGATGGCCAACGCCGCCACGCGGATCACCCTGGCCCACCCGGCACTCCTCGACAGCGAGACGCGGGAGCTGCTGGCGTGGATCGAGGCCCACCCGGACAAACTCAAGATCGAGTTCGTCGCCGACGCCGAGCGCTCGAAGGCCCTCAACGAGGTGCGGAGCGGCGCGGTGATCATCTCGGCCAGCGGCATGTGCGAGGCCGGGCGCATCAAGTACCACCTGCGCGAGAACCTGCCGCGCAGCGAATGCAGCGTGCTGATCGCCGGCTTCCAGGCGGCCGGCACCCTCGGCCGGCGGCTGGTGGATGGCGCCCGCCTAGTGCATATCTTCAGCGCCCCGGTGCCGGTGCGGGCGCGCATCTACACCGTCGGCGGCCTGTCGGCCCACGCCGACCAGGCCGAGCTGCTGCACTGGCTGCGGGGCTTCCGCACGCCGCCGGGGCACACCTTCGTGATGCACGGCGAGGCCGGCGCTTCGGCCACCCTGGCGCAGCTGATCCACGACGAGCTGGGCTGGAGCGGCGTGACGGTGCCCCGTGCGGGCACCCGCATCTCGCTGTAGCGGGGCGGTTTCAGGCGCCCGGCGTGGTGGCAGTGCCGGGCTGGTCCTGCTGGCGGGGGCCGACCGAGCGCACCGAGGCGACCGATTTCAGCACGTTGAACCAGAAGGGCGCCCCCAGGGCGAGGGCAAAGGCCGATATCAGCAGGCCGAACAGCTTGTTCCAGCTTTCCACCTTTGCGGGGCTCGTTGCCCACTGCCGGAACTCGCCGGGCTTCCAGCCGAGTCGCAGGCCGCCGGCCATCAGCGTGTCGGTGAGCCGGGCGACGCGCTGGTCGAGTTCGTCCTGGGCCTTCGTCAGGGCGGCGCGCTTTTCCTGCGCTGTTTCGAGGGCCCGGGCCCGGCCGGCGGCGTCGGCGTGCTCGACGGCGGTGATGGCCTCGTCGAGCGCCTTGCGCGCCTCGTCGCGGGCGCGGGAGTCGAGGTAGGCGTCGACGCCATCGAGCTTGGCCGCGTCGCCGGCCTGGTCGACGACGGCCTTGAGCACCTTCGGCTCGGCCGAGAACTGGCGGACGATGTCGAGGGTGTCGACGTTCATCGCCACCGCCACGGCGAGCGACAGGCCCAGCAGCACGTATTGGGTCTTCTGGCGGTACCAGGCGGTGAGCTGCTCCTCGAAGGCCTTGAACCAGGCATCGAGCTGCCCGCGAAACGCGTCCAGATCATCGCCGGCGCGGGCGCAGAGGTCGATCAGCACGCTGCGGATCGGCGATCTTGCCGGGAGCTTCTCGGCCAGCGCGCGGATGTCGGCGACCCGGGCGAAGGCGTCGTCCCGGCAGCCCTCGACCGTCGACAGTACGCCCTGCATCAGCGTCCAGGCCGGGATGTAGCTGGGCCGGAAGGTCTTGAAGCAGCCCGGCGTGCCCAGGAAGCTCACGAAGGGCGAGTCGAGCACCCGGTCGGCGGCCGCTTCGTCGAGCTTCTTGGGGTCGGCGGAGAGCAGGCTGGCGATGCCCCGGCGCAGCCAGCGGGCCCGGCTGCTCAGTGCTGCGGCGATGCTCTCGTTGAGGGACGTCACCACCAGCGCGAAGACGAGGTAGATCAGTGACAGGGCCAGCAGGATGTCGAGGGCCGTCAGGAAGTCCATTCATCGTCCTCCAGGGCGTGAAGCCGGGCGCATCAGCGGACACCTCCGGGCGGGTTCCTGCGGGCAACCCAGTAGCTGGCGCCCTCCGGGCCGTAGTGTTCGGCGTGGGGGAGGTCGGCCGGCAGGCTGAAGGTGTCGCCGGGCCGCAGGTGCCGGGTCTCGGCGCCCACCTCCAGGTCCATCTCGCCCTGCACCAGCACGGCCTTCACCTCGAAGGGGTGGGTGTGCTCGGCGAGCACCGTGCCCGGTGCCCACACCCGTTCGAGGACTTCGTCGAAGCCTTCGGCGAGGGCCTCGGCCTGGAATGCAGCAAAGTCGGGGTCGGGCATTTTCGCCTCCTTGTGCGGCTGGATGGGGCCTGAAAGGCAGCTTAGGTCAATCGCTGGCGTCCGGCCAGCACGGCGTGGCGCGGGCTCCTCTTCCGCGGGGGCCGTCTAAAGATGCTTGTATGACTTCCGATATAGGCGGAATGACAATCCCCGCCTTGTGCTGAGCCGATGGGCCGCAGCTCAGCCTCTTCTTCCCCGGGTGGTCGCCGCATGCGCTGCGGTGGCCGGCCGGGCCGGGTCGCCGCCATGCTGTGCAGCGGGGGCGTGCTGCTGGCGCTTTTCAACCCGCTGCCGGCGGGCGCGCAGACGGTGCCGGAGCCGCAGTTGCGGGCGGCCTATCTGGTCAATTTCCTCAAGTACGTCGAATGGCCCGGCGGCGGGGCGACCGCGACGATCTGCCTCTACGGCCGCGACAGCCTGAGCACCCACCTGGCCCCCTACGAAGGGCGCAACGTGCAGGGGCGGGAGTTGCGCGTGCGCCGCATCTTCCAGTTCGACCAGCTGGCCGACTGCCAGGAGCTCTACGTTGCCGAGACCGACGATGAGCGCCAGGCGGCGGTGATCCGGGCCGCGGCGCGCCTGCCGGTGCTGACCGTCGGCGAGACGGCGGGCTTCGTCCAGCAAGGGGGCGCGCTGGCCCTGCTGCGCCAGGACAACCGGATCGTCTTCGACATCAACATGACCGTCGTCACCCGTGCAGGGCTGCGGGTCAGCCCGCAGATGCTGCGGCTGGCCCGGGATGTGTCGGGGGGCGTGCGATGAGCCGGCACTGGCTGCCCGCCCGGCTGCGGGCCCTGATACGGCGCCTGCCGATCCACCGCAAGCTGTCGGTGATCGTCTCGATCGCGGTGGCCACCAGCCTGGTCTTCGTGTTCGTGATCGTCGGCGTGGTGCAGCTGAAGGAGCAGTACGCCGCACGCGTCGCCAAGCTGCGCGCGGTGGCCGAGGTGGTGGCCTTCAACGCCTCGGCGGTGCTCGAGTTCCAGGACGCGGTCGGCGCCGAGCACCTGTTCCGTGCGCTGGAGGGCGATCCGGCCATCGTGGCGGCCCACCTGGTGCAGAACGACGGCCCCTTCCGCCACACCTACGTGGCCCGGGGGTGGTCCGAGCCCTTGCCACCCGAGGTGAGCACGCTGCATCGCGAGGTGGCCAGCTACCTGGGCGGATCGACCCTTTCCGTGGCGGTGCCGATGTTCCGGGACGGCGAGCTGATCGGTTCGCTGTCCGTCGTCAGCCGCATCGACAAGGTGTGGGGAGCGATGGTGGTGCAGTTCGGCCTGTTCTCGCTGGCCCTCGGGCTGGCCTTCCTGCTCGCCACGGCCATCGCCCGCAGTCTGCAGGGCGGCATGACCCGGGCCATCGAGGCCCTCACCGAGACCGCCCGGCAGGTGTCGGCTAGGCGCGATTTCTCGCTGCGCGCCAAAAAAACCAGCGACGACGAGATCGGCCAGCTGGCCGACGCCTTCAACAGCATGCTGGCCGAACTCGCCGCCCGCGACGGGGAGCTCGCGGCCCACCGGGGGCTGCTCGAGGAGACCGTCCAGCAGCGCACCCGCGAGCTGCGCCTGGCCAAGGACGCCGCCGAGAGCGCCAACCGCGCCAAGAGCCAGTTCCTGGCCAACATGAGCCACGAGATCCGCACCCCGATGAACGGCATCATCGGGGTGGCCGAGCTGCTCGAGGCCAGCGCCCTCGACCCGCGCCAGCGCGAGCTGCTCGGCAACCAGCGCTCGTCGGCGACGACCCTTCTCCACCTGCTCAACGACATCCTCGACTTCTCGCGCATGGAGGCGGGCAGCCTGCAGCTCGAGTCGCTGGTCTTCAACCTGCGCGAGATCGTCGTCCAGACCGTGGCGGTGTTCGTGCCGATGGCGCGCAAGAAGGGGCTGGTCCTCAACTTCGAGATCGACCCGGAGATGCCCGACCTCTTCCGCGGCGATGCCCACCGGATGCGCCAGGTGCTCAACAACCTGCTGAGCAACGCTATCAAGTTCACCGAACACGGCGCGGTGCTCGTCACCTGCCGCCAGGACAAGGTCGACGCCGCCGCCCCCGTGGTGCTGGAGGTTCGCGACACCGGCATCGGCATCGGGCCGGAGGCCCTCCACACCATCTTCGACCCCTTCCGCCAGGCCGACAACAGCACCAGCCGGCGCTACGGCGGGTCGGGGCTGGGGCTGGCCATCGTGCGCGACCTGGTCGGGCTGATGGGCGGGCAGGTGTCGGCGGGCAGCCAGGTCGGCAGCGGCTCGGTGTTCACGCTGCGGCTGCCCCTGCCGCCGGCCGAGGCCACGCGCAGCCGGCCCGGCTGGGTCGAGAAGTTGCAGGGGCGGCGTGTCGAGGTGGTCTGCAGCAGCACCGAACGGGCCGGGCGCTGGTGTGCGATGCTGGCCGCCGCTGGCATGACCGCCACCGCCTCGACGGCCGGCGGCGCCATCCTGGCCCGGGTCGATGCCGAGCCGCCCGACGCGATCATCGTCGAGGAGGGCATCTGCCTCCGCCTGGCTGCCGAGCAGCCCGATTTCGCCGGGCCGGGGGGCACGCCGGTGCTCTTCGTGCGCAGCTGCCTGCGGCCGCCGGACGAAGACCTCGCTCTGCCGGCCTGGGTGAGCGGGGAGCTCCACGCACCCTTCTCGGACAGCGGCCTGTGGCAGGCGGTGGCGGCCCTGTGGGGCCTCGATCCGGCCACCCGCCCGGGGCGTGCCGCGGCGCGCGAGAGCGGGCGCGGGCTGCGCGTGCTGATGGTCGAGGACAACGAGGTGAATCGCCTGGTGCTGGGCGAAATGCTGCAGAGCTTCGGCTGCCACTGCACCGCCGCCGGCAACGGCCAGGAGGCCCTCGAGCACCTCGCCGCGGAGCGTTTCGACCTCGTGCTGATGGACGTCCAGATGCCGGTGATGGACGGCCTCGCCGCCACCCGCCGGCTACGCGAGCGGGAGGCCGCCGAGGGGCTGCCGCGCCAGCTCGTCATCGCCCTCACCGCCAACGCCCTGGTCGGCGACCGGGAGATGTGCCTGGCGGCGGGCATGGACGACTACGTCACCAAGCCGGTGACCTTCGACAACCTCCATGCGGTCTTCCGCCAATGGCTGCCGGATGTCGCGGTGGGCGGCGCGGAGGCCGCCGGCATGCCGGCCGCGGCGGCGGAGCCCGGGGCCGAATCCGCGCAGCCCTTCGACCCGGACTACCTGCCGCGCACCCTCGGCGAAGGCGCCGACAAGATCATCCCGGCGGTGCTCGCCTCCTACCTCCGGGAGGCCGGGCGCCACATCGAGGCCCTCGCCGCGCTGGGCCGCGACTTCGACCCCCAGCGCACGCTGCGCCGCCTGCACAACCTCAAGAGCGCCAGCGCCTCGATCGGCGCGGGGCCCTTCGCGGCCCTCTGCAAGCAGGCCGAGACCGCCGCCCGGGCCAACGCCTGGGACGAGGTGCGCGCCCTCTTGCCGGCCCTGATCCGCGATTTCGCGCCGCTGCGCGACGCGGTCGACGAACATCTCAAGTCCCTGGGAGGGGCTGCCCATGAATGAAGTCCGCATCCTCGTCGTCGACGACGAGCCCGTCACCCGCATGATCACCGAGTCGGTGCTGGCGGCGCAGGGTTTCATCGTCGAGGCCGCGGAGTCGGCCGAGGTGGCGCTGCAACTGCTCGCCGACGGCTTCGAGCCGCAGGTGATCCTGCTCGACGTGATCATGCCCGGCATGAGCGGCTACGAGGCCTGCCGCCGGCTGCGCGCCAACCCGCGCTTCGAGCACCTGCCGATCGTGATGCTGACCGCCCTCGACGACCAGAAGTCCATCGACGAGGCCTATTTCAGCGGCGCCACCGACTTCATCACCAAGCCCCTCAACATGCCGCTGCTGCCGCACCGCATCCGCTACCTGCTGCGCTCGGCGATGACCTTCCAGCAGCTCCTCGAGAGCCGCGAGACCCTCATCAACACCCAGAAGATCGCCCGCCTGGGCGACTGGGAGCTCGACGGCGCCGGCAACCTGGTCAATTGCGCCGAGCAGTACCGCGCATTGCTCGGCATCGGCCGTCTGCCGCGGCCGGCGGCGGCGCTGCTGGCGCGGGTGCACCAGGAGGATTGCGCCGGGCTCGAGGCGGCGCGCAGCGGGCTGCTGCAGGGCTTCCCTTACCAGCTCGACTACCGCGTCAGCGCAGCCGACGGCAGCGTCGTGCACCTCCACGAGGTGGGTTACCCGAAGCCGGGCGCGGCGGGCGGCTACGGCTACACCCAGGACATCACCCAGCGGGTCGTCGCCGAGGAGCAGGTGCGCCGCCTGGCCTGGTACGACCCCCACAGCGGCCTCCTCAACCGCTCGCGCATCGGCGAGCTGACGGCCCGCGAGATGTCGGGGCCGGAGGGCCGGCCGCTGCCCCTCGGCCTGCTCTTCATCCAGCTCAGCGGCCTGCGCAAGGCCTCGCTGCTGATGGGCCAGGCGACGGCCGACGCGGCCCTGCTGGTGTTCTGCGAGCGCCTGCGGCAGTTTGCCGAGGGCGCCCTGGTCGCCACCGTCGACGGCAACCTGCAGTCGCTGCGCCGGGCCCGGCTGGGGCGCTACGACGAGGCCGACTTCCTGCTCGCGCTGCCCGGCGAGCTGCCCCGGGCCGGCTGGCAGCAGCTCGCCGAGCGCCTGCTGGCCGAGATCGCCGCGCCGCTGGAGGTCGATGGCGAGGCGCTGCTGCTGGCGCCCTCCATCGGCATCGCCCGCAGCCCCGACGACGCCACCGAGGTCCAGGAGCTGATCCGCTGCGCGATGCGCAGCGCCAACCTGGCGGCCGGCGACGGAGCCGCCCGCATCGTCTTCTACGACCCCGCCCACGATGCCGAGGAGGCCTCGCTCCACCTGCTGGAGCGCCAGCTGCGCGCCGCCGTGGACGCGGGCGACCAGCTGCAGCTGTACTTCCAGCCCAAGGTCGATGCCGTCAGCGGCCGGCCGATGGGCGCCGAGGTGCTGATGCGCTGGTTCCACCCCGAGCGCGGCATGGTCAGCCCCGGCGAGTTCATCCCGCTCGCCGAGCGCACCGGCCTGATCCGGCCGATGACCGACTGGCTGCTGGCCCGCACCGTCGAGCAGATCGCCGCGTGGCGGGCCGCCGGGCTCGTGCCGGGCAAGATCAGCATCAACGTGTCGGCCCATAGCTTCTACGGCGGGGGGCTGGTGCGCCACATCGACGAGGTGCTCGTCCGCAATGGAGTGGCCGGCGAGCAGCTCTTCATCGAGATCACGGAGAGCATCCTGATGCACGACCGCGAGGCCGCGGTGCAGGTGCTCAGCGCCCTGCGCGAGCGCCACATCGGCATCTCGGTGGACGACTTCGGCACCGGCTATTCGTCCCTCGGCTACCTGCAGCGCTTCCCGGTGGACGAGATCAAGATCGACCGCTCCTTCGTGACCGACGTGGACAGCAAGTCCGGCAACCAGGCCCTGGTCAGCGCCATCGTCGGGCTGGGCCGCGCGCTGGGCCTGTCGGTGGTGGCGGAGGGGGTCGAGACCGACGCCCAGGCAGCCCGCCTGCGCCAGCTGGGGTGTGACGTGCTGCAGGGTTTTCTGTACGCCCGGCCGATGCCGGCCGAGCAGTTCGAGGACTATGTCGCGAGGGCTGTCGGGCGGAGTGCGCCCCCATGAGCCGTCAATCTCTTTCCGCCCCGGCCCGCCGCCTGCTGGCCACCGTGCTGGCCGGCGTGGCGCTGGGCCCCGCCGCGGGCCAGGCCGCGGCCCGGCTGGATGGCCTTTCGATGTCCCTCGAAGAGCTCAGCGCGGTGCGCATCCTGGCCACGCCCAAGTTTGCCGAAGACGCCGAGCACTCGCCCAGCTCGATCTCCATCCTCACCGCCGCCGAGATCCGCAGCTTCGGCTGGCGCACGCTCGCCGACGTGCTGCGCTCGCTGCAGGGCTTCAACGTCACCGAGGATCACACCTACGCCTACGGCGGCGTGCGCGGCGTGTCGGCTCCCGGCGACTACCGCCAGCGCTTCCAGGTGCTCATCGACGGGATGAGCGTGAATGAAAACGTCTACGCCAGCGCCCCGGTGGATTCCGCCTTTCCCCTCGACCTCGAGCTGGTCGAGCGCATCGAGGTGATCCGCGGGCCGAGCGCCTCGGTGTACGGGGGCGATTCGATGTTCGGCGTGGTCAACGTGGTCACCCGCAGCCTTCAGGGCGGCGAGGCCTCGCTGGCGGCGGGCAGCGGCCGGCACCTCGAGGGCCGTGTCGCCCGGGGCGGGCAGACCGGCGCCGGCCTGGCCTACATGCTGTCGGCCAGCGGCTTCCGGGCCCACGGGCAGAGCATGGTCTTCCCCGACATCGCCGCTGCAGGCTACGACGGCACGGCCCGCGAGCTGCGGGGCGAGACCGGCGGCCGCCTGTTTGCCCGCCTGCGCGGAAGCGACTGGCGCGCCACCCTGGTGCATTCCGAGCGTGACCGCATCGTGCCCACCGGCAGCTACGAGACCGAGTTCAACGACCCTGCCCACCGGGAGCGTGACGACTACACCCTGGCCGAGTTCGCCGCCGACCAGGCCGCCGACGCCCACACCACCCTGCACCAGCGGGTTTATGTGGGCAGCTACCGCTATCGGGGCAACTTCCCCTATGCCGCGCCCAGCTACCACCTCAACCGGGACGATGCCGATGGCCGCTGGTGGGGCGTCGAGGGGCGCCTGGTCAGCCGGGCCCTGGCCGGGCAGCGCTGGACGCTCGGCTTCGAATACCGCGACAACCAGCGCCAGTACCAGAAGAACGCCGATCTCGGAAACCGCTGCTACGACGCCAGCCTCGCGCTGCAGCCCGGCGCCTGCCTCGACAGCGGTGCGAGCAGCCGCATCGCCAGCCTGTATGCCCAGGACGAGATCAGCCTGGGTCGCCAGACCCTGCTCACCGCCGGCCTGCGCTTCGATCACCGCAGCCGCGGCGGCGGCCAGCTGAGCCCGCGCCTGGGGCTGGTCCACGAGACCGAGCGGGCGGGCATCTTCAAGCTGCTCTACGCCACCGCCTTCCGCGACCCGTCAGCCTACGAGCGCTTCTACACCGCGCCCACCTTCGCCTACGGCAACCCCGCCGTGCGCGCCGAGCGCATGCGCTCCCTCGAGGCGGCCTGGGAGCGGCGCCTCGGCAACGGCCGGCTGAGCGCCTCGGCCTATCTGTTCCGGCTGTACGACATGATCGCGCCCGACGCGGGCGGCGTGGTCCACAACACCCGGCCGCTCACCGGGCGCGGGCTGGAGCTCGAGTTCGAGCAGCGCTGGGCCGGGCGTTTCTCCCTGCGCGGCGGCTACACGCTGCAGCTGCCCAGCGGCGAGGGCGGCCGGCCGGACAACGCGCCGCGCCAGATGTTCAAGGCCAACCTCGCCGCGGAGCTCGGCGCCGGCCTCCAGGGCGGCCTCGAGGCCCAGCACGTCACCCGGCGCCTGGCCGCCTCCGGCACGCAGGCGGTGGGTGCCTACACGCTGCTCAACCTCAACCTGCGCTACCAGCCGCCGGGCCGGCCCTGGGCCTTGTCGCTGGGCCTCTACAACCTTCTCGACCGGCGCTTCAGCGACCCGGTGGCCGAGGACGGCACCATCGCCGGGCCACGCTGGAGCGTGCCCCAGGCCGGCCGCACGGCGCTGCTGCGCGGCAGTCTCCAGTTCTGATCGGGCGAGGCAAAGCCGGGCCAGGCGTGTGGTTTTTCCACGGATTCCTTTGCACAGATCAAGGTTCACGCCCGGATTGGTGCGTAGCATCAAGTCGACCTGCCATTCCGAGCAAAAACCATGGATGTTTCCCGTCGCCGTTTCCTGGGTGGCCGCAAGCCCGGTCCGGCGCCGTTCCGTCCACCGTGGAGCGTTCCGGAGTCGCGGTTCGTCGATGCCTGCACCGCCTGTGACGACTGCCTGAAGGCCTGCCCGACCGGCCTGCTGCGGCGCGGCGAGGGCGGTTTGCCGGTGGCCGATTTCGCGGCCGCCGCCTGCACCTTCTGCGGCGACTGTGCCCGGGCCTGCACCACCGGCGCCATCGGTCGCGACACCACCGCCACACCCTGGGCCTTCGGCATCGCCATCGCCGAGGGCTGTCTGGCCGCCCAGAACGTCGAATGCCGCGTGTGCGGCGAGGCCTGCGACGTGTCGGCCATCCGTTTTCGCCCCCGCATCGGCGGCGTGCCGCTGCCCGAGGTGGACAACACCGCCTGCAACGGCTGCGGCGCCTGCATCGCGCCCTGCCCGGTGAGCGCCGTGCAGCGCGTCGCGGGTGCCGGCAGCGCAACCCCCAATCCGGAGCTTCCATGAACATCGTCAGTCTCGTCCTGCGCATCCACCCCGAGACCCGCGCCGAGGCCGAAGCGGCCCTCACGGCCTTCCCCGGCGTCGAATGCCACGGCATGTCCGATGACGGCAAGCTCGTGGTCACCGTCGAGGACGCCGACGGCGCCGCCATGTCCGACACCCTGATCGCCCTGCACCGGGTGCCCCAGGTGCTCGCCGCCACCCTGGCCTACGAACACACCGACGCGATGCTTTCGGCCCCCGTGCCCGCCAGCCAGTCCCAAGCCACGTAATTCACGCCATCACCGAATCCCCCTGCGAGGAGGCTCAATCATGACCATCAACCGACGCGACTTCATCAAGACCCAGGCGATCGCCACCGCTGCCGCCACGGCGGGCATCTCCGTGCCTGCCCTGGCAGCGAAGAAGGAGGCCGCACCCGCCGCCGCCGAAAACACCACCGCGGTGCGCTGGGACAAGGCCGCCTGCCGCTTCTGCGGCACCGGCTGCTCGGTGCTGGTGGGCGTGCAGAACGGCCGCGTGGTGGCCACCCAGGGCGACCCGGATGCGCCGGTCAACCGGGGCCTCAACTGCATCAAGGGCTACTTCCTGTCCAAGATCATGTACGGCGAAGACCGCCTCACCAAGCCGCTCTTGCGCATGAAGGACGGCAAGTACAGCAAGGACGGCGAGTTCACCCCGATCACCTGGAACCAGGCCTTCGACATCATGGCCGAGAAGTGGAAGGACGCGCTGAAGACCACCGGCCCGGCCTCCATCGCCATGTTCGGCTCCGGCCAGTGGACGATCTGGGAAGGCTACGCCGCCTCCAAGCTGATGAAGGCCGGCTTCCGCTCCAACAACCTCGACCCCAACGCCCGCCACTGCATGGCCTCGGCGGTCACCGGCTTCATGCGCACCTTCGGCATCGACGAGCCGATGGGCTGCTACGACGACATCGAGCAGGCCGACGCCTTCGTGCTGTGGGGCTCCAACATGGCCGAGATGCACCCCATCCTGTGGACCCGCATCACCGACCGCCGCCTCACCAAGACCGACGTGCAGGTGCACGTGCTGTCCACCTTCGAGCATCGCAGCTTCGAGCTCGCCGACAACGGCATGATCTTCTCGCCGCAGACCGACCTGGCGATCCTCAACTACATCTGCAACCACATCATCCAGTCGGGCAAGGTGAACCAGGAGTTCGTCAAGGCCCACGTCAACTTCAAGGCCGGCGAGACCGACATCGGCTTTGGCCTGCGCCCCAACCACGCGCTCGAGAAGGACGCCAAGTTCAACGGCTACCCCGGCGCCGACGGCAAGCCCAAGAACAACCCGAACGACGCCAAGCCGTCCACCTTCGAAGAGTTCAAGAAGTTCGTCTCCACCTACACGCTGGAGTACACCTCCAAGCTCTCCGGCGTGCCCAAGGATCGCCTGCAGAAGCTCGCCGAGCTGTACGCCGACCCCAAGAAGAAGGTCGTCAGCTTCTGGACCATGGGCTTCAACCAGCACACCCGCGGCACCTGGGTGAACAACATGATCTACAACGTCCACCTGCTGGTGGGCAAGATCTCCACCCCGGGTTCGGGCCCGTTCTCCCTCACCGGCCAGCCCTCCGCCTGCGGCACCGCCCGTGAAGTGGGCACCTTCGCCCACCGCCTGCCTGCCGACATGGTCGTCACCAACCCCGAGCACCGCCACCACACCGAAGAGATCTGGCAGCTGCCCGAAGGCACCATCCCCGACAAGATCGGCCTCCACGCCGTGGCCCAGAGCCGCGCCCTGAAGGACGGCAAGCTCAAGTGCTACTGGACCAGTACCACCAACAACATGCAGGCCGGCCCCAACATCAACCAGGAGATCTACCCGGGGTGGCGCAACCCGGCGGCCTTCGTGGTGGTGTCGGATGTCTATCCCACCGTTTCGGCCCTCGCCGCCGACCTGATCCTGCCCTCCGCCATGTGGACCGAGAAGGAAGGCGCCTTCGGCAACGCCGAGCGGCGCACCCAGGTGTGGCGCCAGCAGGTCAAGGCGCCGGGCGAGGCCAAGTCCGACCTGTGGCAGTACATGGAGTTCTCCAAGCGCTTCAAGGTCGAGGAAGTCTGGCCGGCCGAACTCATCGCCAAGAAGCCCGAGTACAAGGGCAAGACCCTCTACGACGTGCTCTACGCCAACAAGGTGGTGAACAAGTTCCCGAAGAGCGAGACCGTCAAGGTCAATGAGCACGCCATCAAGAACTACACCAACGACGAATCCGAGGCCTTCGGCTTCTACGTGCAGAAGGGCCTGTTCGAGGAATACGCGATCTTCGGCCGCGGCCACGGCCACGACCTCGCCCCCTTCGACGTCTATCACAAGGCCCGCGGCCTGCGCTGGCCGGTGGTCGATGGCAAGGAAACCCTGTGGCGCTTCCGCGAAGGCTACGACCCCTACGTCAAGAAGGGCGAGGGCGTGCGCTTCTACGGCCACAAGGACGGCAAGGCAGTGATCTTCGCGCTGCCCTACCAGGACCCCCCCGAGAAGCCCGATGCCGAGTTCGACATGTGGCTGTGCACCGGCCGCGTGCTGGAGCACTGGCACACCGGCTCGATGACCCGCCGCGTGCCCGAGCTGCACAAGGCCGTGCCGGAGGCCCAGGTCTTCATGCACCCGGACGACGCCAAGAAGCGCAACCTGCAGCGCGGCATGGTGGTCAAGGTCCAGTCCCGCCGCGGCGAGATGACCGCCCGCCTCGAGACCAAGGGCCGCAACAAGCCGCCGGTGGGCCTGATCTTCGTGCCCTTCTTCGACGAATCGAAGCTGGTGAACAAGCTCACCCTCGACGCCACCTGCCCGATCTCCAAGGAAACCGACTACAAGAAGTGCGCAGTCAAGGTGGTTCGCGCCTGATCGACCCGCCCGGGCGCCCGGAGGTCGGAGTGCAACCCGACTCCCGACCTCCAGGCGGCGCAGGCATCAACGAAGACACATCATGGACACCGGCAAGAAGCCCGCCCGTTCCGCAACCGCCGAGCCTCCGGCCTCGGTGGCCCGGCGGAAGTTCATCAACAGCGTCGCCGCAGCTGCCGGCGGCGGCTGTCTGTTGGCGCTGGGCGCAGGGCTCTACTCGAAGAGCGCCTCGGCGCTGCCGGCCCAGGCCCTGCGGCCGCCCGGCGCGCTTGCCGAGGCCGACTTCCTGGCCGCCTGCGTGCGCTGCGGCCTGTGCGTCCGTGATTGCCCCTACGACACCCTGCGGCTCGCCGACCTGGGCGACCCGGTGGTGGCGGGCACCCCGTATTTCAACGCCCGCCAGGTGCCTTGCGAGATGTGCGAGGACATTCCCTGCGTCAAGGCCTGCCCGACCGGCGCGCTGGACCGGGAGCTCACCGACATCAACAAGGCCCAGATGGGCCTCGCAGCGCTCGTCGACCACGAGACCTGCCTCAATTTCCTCGGCCTGCGCTGTGACGTGTGCTACCGCGTGTGCCCGGTGATCGACAAGGCGATCACCCTCGAAACCCAGCACAACCCCCGCTCCGACCGGCACGCGATGCTGCTGCCGACGGTGCATTCCGACGCCTGCACCGGCTGCGGCAAGTGCGAGAAATCCTGCGTGCTGCCCGAGCCGGCCATCAAGGTCTTCCCGCGCAAGCTGGCCCAGGGCGCGCTGCCCGCCCACTACCGCAAGGGCTGGGAAGAAAAGGCCCGCCACGGCGGCTCGCTGATCGGCGAGCAGGTCGAGATGCCGGTGCGCGGCTTCGAAGGCCCTACCGCCGGCCGCTCGGCCACCGAGACGGTGGTGGCGCCGGCGACCCCCGCGGCCCCCATCGTGCCCGAAGCGCCGTCTGCCGCGCCCCGCAAGGCACCGCCGGGCATCAACTCGAACTGGAAGCCCTGAGCCATGGCCACTTCGACGATCCCCGTTGAAACGCTGCAGACTGCGCGGCGCGGCTTCCTGGCCCGCAACCGCTGGCTGTTCCTGCGCCGGGCGAGCCAGCTGCTCGTCCTGCTCGTCTTCCTGACCGGGCCGTGGTTCGGTGTGTGGATCGCCAAGGGCAACCTGTCCTCGTCCCTCACCCTGGGCGTGCTGCCCCTCACCGATCCGCTGCTGGTGCTGCAGACCTTTGCCACCGGCCATCTGCCCTATTCGTCGGCGCTGATCGGCGCGGCGATCGTGCTGGCTTTTTACCTGCTGTTCGGCGGGCGCCTGTTCTGCAGCTGGGTGTGCCCGGTGAATGTGGTCACCGACGCCGCCGCCTGGTCGCGCCGCCGCCTCGGCATCAAGACCGGCCGCGTGCCCGACGCCGACACCCGCCTCTGGCTGCTCGGCGGCATCCTGGTGGCCGCCGCCGTCACCGGCACCCTGGTGTGGGAGTGGGTTAATCCGGTCTCGCTGCTGCACCGGGCCATCATTTTCGGGATGGGCGGCGGGTTCTTCGTGATCGCCGGCATCTTCATCTACGACCTGCTGATGGCGAGCCGCGGCTGGTGCGGCCACCTGTGCCCGATGGGCGCCTTCTACGGGCTGCTCGGCAAGAAGTCCCTGGTGCGCATCTCGGCCGCCAATCGCAAGGCCTGCGACGACTGCATGGACTGCTTCGCGGTCTGCCCCGAACCCCAGGTGATCCGCCCGGCCCTCAAGAAGGTCGGGCAGGAGAGCCCC
>JAKLLM010000361.1 GCA_023150125.1 Zoogloea sp. | reverse complement strand
GGCCCACCCGGGCCAGCCCTTTCCGGTGGCGGTGGTGCTGGGCTGCGACCCGGCGACCATCCTCGGCGCGGTCACGCCGGTGCCCGACTCGCTGTCCGAATACCAGTTTGCGGGCCTGCTGCGCGGCTCCAAGACCGAGCTGGTGAAGTGCATCGGCTCCGATCTGCAGGTGCCCGCGTCGGCCGAGATCGTGCTTGAAGGCGTGATCCACCCGGGTGAGATGGCCCTCGAAGGCCCCTACGGCGACCACACCGGCTACTACAACGAGCAGTCCGAATTCCCGGTGTTCACCATCGAGCGCATCACCAGCCGGCGCGACCCGATCTACCACAGCACCTACACCGGCAAGCCGCCCGACGAGCCGGCGATGCTCGGCGTGGCCCTCAACGAGGTCTTCGTGCCGCTGCTGCAGAAGCAGTTCACCGAGATCGTCGACTTCTACCTGCCGCCCGAGGGCTGCTCCTACCGGCTGGCGGTGGTCAGCATCCGGAAGCAATACCCCGGCCACGCCAAGCGGGTGATGTTCGGGATCTGGAGCTTCCTGCGCCAGTTCATGTACACCAAGTTCATCATCGTGGTGGACGACGACGTGAACATCCGCGACTGGAAGGAAGTCATCTGGGCGCTGACCACCCGCATGGATGCCACCCGCGACACCACGCTGGTGGACAACACCCCCATCGACTACCTCGATTTCGCCAGCCCGGTGGCCGGCCTGGGCTCAAAGATGGGCCTCGACGCCACCAACAAGTGGCCCGGCGAGACCAGCCGCGAATGGGGCACCCCGATCGTGATGGACGAGGCGGTGAAGCAGCGCGTCGATGCGATGTGGGGCGAGCTGGGGCTCTGAGCCGCTGGCCCGGCCCCGCGCGGGCCGGACGCTTTGGCTGCCGTGCGTTCAGCTCCGGCCTTGCCGGCGCCGGGTGGCGAGCCCCACCGCCGCCAGGCCGAACAGCAGCATGGAGGCGCCTGTCGGCTCAGGCACGACATTGCCGTAACGAACGCTGAACATCTCGACGCCGAAAAAGGCGTTCGGGTCAGGGAAACCGCCGGTCATCTCGAGCACGAGGTCGCTTCTGAAACCCAGGCGGTTGTTAACCGGGGCGTAAGCGGGCAGATCCTTGGCGGGGATACTGTAAGTAATGTGGGTGGCACAGCTCGGGTCGCCCGGGAATAGCCAGCATGAGGCTCCCGTGATACCCAGCGGGCTGCCATCGAGGACGCGCGCCTGTAGCGCGAGGTTGACCGAAACCGTGCGGGGGTCGCCGTCGGCCGTCCTCAGAACGGCCTGCTGGGTGACGACGGGCTGGGTGCCGCCTTGCAGTACTTCGTAACTCACGCCGAAAGCGAGCTGAAGCAGGGTCGCCGGCAAGCCTTGTAAGGAGAAGGCATTGTTCATGCCACCGAAAGGGCGTGAGAATACATCGAAGCCGAACACCCCCGATGCCATGTCTTCATAAGGGCGGATGAAGATGCTGCGCAGGCTGACCTCCTGATTGCGGGACCATTGCTCGGTGTGTCAGCCCTCGAAGCTGTACGTGCCGATGCTGAAGCTGCCGCCACCGATGCTCCGATCCAGGTCGGCCAGGGTGCATTCGTCTGCCATGTAGCAGCCGCTGGTGACTACCGTGGCTTCTGCCGGCGGGGAAGCGAACAGCGTGCCACCGACCGCAGCGGCGCCAAGCAGATATTGCGAAAGTCGATTCATCGTTTTCCTCCCTCATGTCGTGACGTATGCCTCGATTGTGGTCGTCTGTGACCGAATTAAGGTTAGATCGTGGGCAGACCGAGGACAACTCCGCTCACAACAATTGATGAAGTTTGGCGGTCTGCGGGCTGAAGGCTTCCGGGATCAGCCCGGCTCCCGCTCGCGAGGCACGCGGCGATCTCGTGGCGCGGCAGCATGCTGTCGACGGCGCCGCGCAGGATGGCCTCCTTGGGCATGCCGAAGACCACGCAGCTTTCCTCCGCCTCGGCGATGGTCGAGGCGCCTGTGTCGCGAATCTCCTTGAGGCCGAGGGCGCCGTCGTCGCCCATGCCGGTCATTATGATGTCCAGCTCGTTGCTGCCGGCGATGCGGGCGACCGAGCGGGACAGCACATCCACCGACGGTTTGTGGCGGTCGATCAGCGGGCCGTCGACCACGCCCACGAAACACCCTCGGCCGTCGCGGGCCAGTTGCAGATGGCGCCCGCCCGGCGCGATCAGGGCCAGCCCGGGCTCGACTCGGTCGCCATGCCTGGCCTCGCGCACGCAGATGCTGGAGAGACCGTCGAGCCGGCGGGCGAACATGTCGGTGAAGCCGTATGGCATGTGCCGCGCCACCACGATGCCCGGTACGCTCTCGGGCAGCGCCGTGAGTACGGCCTCCAGGGCCTGGGTGTCGCTGGTGGAGGTGCCGATGGCCACCACCCGGGTGCGGTCGCCGGCCGGAGGGTCGTTGGGCCTCCGGGGCAGGCTGTCGAGGGTGAGCTTGGGGCGCAGCCCGCGCCGCATCCGGGGGGCACCGGATTGCCGGTGGCCCGGCACCGGCGCGGCAGTGGAGGCCCGCTCAGTCGGCCTTGGCGGGGGCCGCCAGCACCGTCTCGCCGGCGATCTTCCACTGGCCGTCCACCTTCACCCAGTCGAGCTGCTTTTTAACCGTGTCGCGGTAGTTGACGGCGCTGTAATGCTGCACGAAGAGGGTGCTGTAACGCCCGGCGCCACGTGTCTTGAGGCGCAGGCCTTCGATGCGCAGCGACGGCGACTTCGCGTCGGCCAGGCGCTGGCGGCGCTCGGCCTCCCACTGGGCGGTGCTGCGGCCCTTGCCGGGCTTGAAGTCGGCCACGTAGAAGGCGCGGTAGGCGTCGTAGTAGCGGGCGCTCCAGGCGACCAGCCAGGCCTCGAGGCGGGCGCGCAGCGCGGGCTCGCCGGCGTCGGCGGGGCTGGCGGGCGCGGTGACGAGCTCGACCTGCGGTGCCGGGGCGGCGTCGACGGTGGGCACCGGCGCGGCGGCGA
>JAKLLM010000360.1 GCA_023150125.1 Zoogloea sp. | reverse complement strand
GGCATCGCGCTGGATGCCGACATCCTGGCCCCGCTGCTGGCCGCCCAGGCCGCCACCGCCCGCGCCGCCAACACCGCGCCCAGCCACGTCGCGCTGCATCTGGCCCCGGGCTGCCCGGCCCCCGACCTCGCCGCGCTGCAGGCCGAAGCGGGCCTCGACATCCGCCCGGCCTCGCCCTACCTGTGGTGGCAGGGCGCCAGCGGCAAGGCCGCCAACCTGCTGCATGACGAGTTCGCCTTCCGCGAGCAGGGCGGCGGCTGGCTCGCCCGGCTGGCGCCGGCCGCCTGGGTCGGCGGCGGCGCGCTGGCCCTGTGGTTCGTGGTCGGGGTGGGTGAAGTGCTGTGGCTCAAGCACCAGCAAAGCGGCATCGAGGAGCGCATCGAGCGCGTCTACCGCAGCAGCTTCCCCAACAGCCCGGTGGTCGCCCCGGCGGCCCAGATGCGCCAGCAGCTCAACATCGAGCGCGCCCGCCACGGCCTGCTCCGCGACGACGACGCCCTCGCCCTGCTGGCCCAGGCCGCCGAAGCGCTCGGCACCGACGCCGCCGGCGGCGTGGCCGCGCTGCGCTTCGAGGACGGCCGGCTCGACCTCACTCTGAGCGGCCCCGCCGCCGCCCGCGCCGAAGCCGTCGTCGGCCTGCTCGCCGCCCGCGGCCTGCTCGCCGACCTGCGCCGCGACGGCGCCGCCACCCACCTGCTGCTCCGCCGGGAGACCCTGCAATGAACGCCCCCGCCAGCTCCAAGCATTCAAGCCCCATCGCCCGCCTCGGCCAGGCCTGGCAGGGCATCAGCCCGCGGGAGCGGCGGCTGGTGCTGATCGCCGGCGGCGTCGTGCTGGTCGGCCTCGTCGTCAGCCTGCTCGACTGGAGCCACAGCCAACGCACGCGCCTGGCCCGCAGCCTGCCCCGCGCCGAAGCCCAGCTCGAACAGGTGCAGGAAGCCGCCACCGAGGTCACCCGCCTGCGCGGCCAGGCCGCCCCGCAGCGGGCCGCCGGGCCGGCGCTGCTCGAAGCCGTCCAGGCCTCCGCCAAGAGCCGCGGCCTGGGCCTCGCACTGCAGGCCACCGGCGACGGCCTGCAGATCAAGGGCCAGGCCAGCCTCGACGCCCTCGTCGACTGGCTCGCCGTGCTCCAGCGCGACCAGGGGCTGCGCGTGCAGCGCCTCGAGCTCCAGGGCCAGGGTGCCACCGCCGGCATCGACGCGGTGCTGGTGAAGAGCGACTGACCCATCACGATGACCCGCAAGCTCCTCGCCCTCCTCGCGCTGGCCTTCGGCTTCGCCGTCGTCAAGGCCCCGGCTGCGCTGCTCGGCGGCCTGCTCGGCCATTTCAGCGGCGGCGGCCTCGTCCTCCAGCAGCCCGAGGGCAGCCTGTGGCAGGGGCGCGGCATCCTGGCCAGCCGCGACGCCGGCGGGCGCAGCCTCACCCCCTGGCTGCCGCTGGCCTGGCGCTTCGACACAGGCAGCCTGGCGCTGCTCGCCATCGGCTGGGATCTTTCCAGCAGCGGCAGCCCCCTCGCCCACGTCGAGCTCGGCCCCGCCGGGCTCACCCTCAGTGGCCTCAACCTCCACGCCCCGGCCGGCGCGGCGCTGGCGGCCATCCCGCACCCGGCGGCCCGGGCCGGCTGGCACGGCGACCTCAGCATCGCCGCGCCGCGCTGGACCTGCCCCGCCGACGGCCGCTGCAGCGGCGAGGCCAGCCTGCTGTGGCGCGGCGCCGGCAGCGCGCTGTTTCCGGGCCGCAGCTTCGGCGACTACCGGCTGCAGATCAATGCCGAGGCCGGCAACATGCGTTTCACGCTGCAGACCCTCGCCGGCCCCATCGTTGCCAGCGGCCAGGGCGAGGCGCCCTACGGCCAGCTGCCGCACTTCGACGGCCAGCTGTCGGGCGACCCGGAGCTGCTGCGCCGCCTGCCCGCCATCGCCGGTGGCGCCGCGAAACCCGGCACGCAGCCCGGCCACTTCGAGATCCACTGGCCGCCGCGGTAATCCTTCACTTTCTTCAGGCTGCATATTCGGCCAGAATCACGGGCCAATCCGAATCCTCACTCGACCCCACTCCACTGCAAGGCCCGAACCATGAATCCGATCCAAGCCGCCCGTGCCGCCGGCCAGCAAATCTGGCTCGACAACCTGTCCCGCGCCCTCATCAGCTCCGGCGAACTCGCCCGCTTCATCGAGATGGGCGTCGCCGGGGTCACCACCAACCCGGCGATCTTCCACAAGGCCATCGCCGAGGGGCAGGACTACCGCCCGGCGCTGGCGGCCATGGACGCCTCCCTCGGCGCCGAGGCGCGCTACGAGGGCCTGGTGATCGAGGACGTGCAGCGCGCCTGCGACGTCATCCGCCCGGTGTTCGACGCGAGCCGCGGCGACGCCGGCTACGTGAGCCTGGAAGTCTCCCCGGCGCTGGCCGACGACGAGGCCGGCACCGTCGCCGCCGCCCGCCGCCTGCGCGCCGCGGTGGCCCGCGACAACCTGCTGGTCAAGATCCCCGCCACCGCGGCCGGCGTGGCCGCCATCGAAACCCTCACCGCCGAAGGCGTGAGCATCAACGTCACGCTGATGTTCTCGCTTGCCCACGTCGATGCGGTGGCCGGCGCCTACCAGCGCGGCCTCGAAAAGCTTGCCGCCGCCGGCGGCGACGTCACCCGCGTGCGCTCGGTGGCGAGCGTCTTCCTGTCGCGCTGGGACAGCCTGATCGACAAGCAGCTCGACGAGATCGGCACCCCCGAAGCCCTCGCCCTGCGCGGCAAGGCCGGCGTGGCGCTGGCCCGCCAGGCCTACCAGCGCTACCTCGAGCGCTTCCACGGCGCAGGCTTCGCCGCCCTCGCCGCCAAGGGCGGCCGCCCGCAAAGCATGCTGTGGGCCAGCACCGGCACCAAGAACGCCGCCTACCCCGACCTGATGTACGTCGAACCGCTGATCGGCCCGGAAACCGTCAACACCCTGCCCGACGCCACCCTCGCCGCCTTCATCGACCACGGCCAGGTGAGCGGCAACACCGTCGCCCAGGATGCC
>JAKLLM010000359.1 GCA_023150125.1 Zoogloea sp. | reverse complement strand
ATGGTGTGTCGTCCTTGTTTCTCAATCGGATTGATCGGGGCCGCGGCTTACTGCGGCACCGGCAGCGCGGCGCTGGCGTTCCAGGCCTCCACCGGGCGGCTGAACAGGTTCTCGGTGCGAAAGTGCGCCATCCGCCAGACGCCGCCCTCGCGGGCGAAGTCGATGGTCAGACGCGCCGCGTTGAGGTGCGAGGCACCGCCGGCGAAGGTGGAGGTCTGCAGCATCACCCAGGTGCCGATGGCCGCATCCGGGGCCTCCACGCAGATCGTCTCGCTGGTCAGGAAATGCACGTTGAGGGCGAAGTGGGCCGGTTCGACCATGTACCTGGCCATCATCGCGGCGATCGCCTCGCGCCCCTCGATGCGCCCGAAGGTGGCCGCGTACTTCTCGCCGATGCCTTCCCACACCGCCTCCGTGGTGAACAGCCCGGCCAGCTCGTCGAGCGGCGTGCGGGAATCCAGGTAGTCGCACAGGAACATGTAGCGGTTGATGCAGGCGCGGATGGCGCCTTCGCTTTCCAGGCGGTCGAGGCGTTCCTCGAGCTGGCGGATGCGGGCGGAGTCGGTCATGGCGGGCTCGGCGGCGGGATCAGTCGGGGATCACCAGCTCGCGGCCGATGCGGGCCTCGACGCGGATGTACTTCCACAGCTTGTAGGTGCCGTCGCCCACCGGGGTGACGCGGAACAGGTTGCAGGCGGCGGTGACGGTGTCGTAGTCGGGCACGTCGGCCAGCACGTAGGTGGTCCAGGGGAAGGCCACCGACGGGCCGACCATGATCTGGTCGTCGTCCATGTTGCCCAGCACGCGCACGCCGGGCAGGCGCGCGATACCCTGCATCATGGCCACGAAGGCGGCCCACACGTCCTTCATCTCGTCGGCGGTGCCGTCCATGAAGTTCTGATTGACGCCCATGCAGAACAGCACGCGCAGCGGTTTCTTGTCGCTCATTTCCATCTCCGTTGGGTCGATCGGTCTTACAGGTAGCCCGGCAGCGGCTTGAAGCCGAAGAGCATGGCGCCGGCGTTCTGGTAGGTGATGTCACCCATGAAGGCGTGCTGGGTGATCATCTGGGCGTCGCGCACCTGGGCGGCGAGCGGGCTGGATTCGTACACCCCGGTGCCGCCGGAGAGCATCTGGGCGCGGCGCGCCACGTCGGCGCCGACCCGGGAGGCGTGGGTGGTGGACAGGCGCAGCATGCTCACCTGGTGGTCGCTCGGCTTGCCGCCAGCCACGAGCACCTGCCACACCTCGTCGATGGCTTCGTAGAACCAGGCCCGCGCCGCCCGCAGCTCGGCCTCGATCTTGGCGATCTCGAGCTGCACATAGACACGCTCGCCGAGGTTCGGCGCGCCGGTCACCGAGGCCCGCCCGGCGGCCATGCCGAGCACCTCGTCGATGGCCGCGCGGGCGATGCCGAGCCCGACCACGGTGAGCACCTGGGCCGCAAACGAGAGCGTCGGGTAGCGGTACAGCGGGGTGTCGAGGGAGGCCGGGCCGCCGCGCACGAAGGTCCACTCCTCGGGCACCATCACGTCCTTGACGACGATGTCGTGGCTGCCGGTGCCGAGCAGGCCCATCACGTCCCAGTTGGGCGCGACCTGCACCTTCTCGCGGGGCATCACGGCCATCCGCGGCAGGCCGGAGCCGTCGCCGTTCTTGGGCAGGATGCCGGCCCCGACCACCTCGGCGCCCATGCTGCCGCTGCCCCAGCTCCAGCGGCCGTTCACCTTGAAGCCGCCGTCCACCATCTCGGCCGGCTGGGGCGGGAAGATGCCGCCGGCAAAGACCACGTCGGGGCCGTTGGCGTAGAGCTTCTCGAGGGTCGCCAGGGGCAGCGCGGCCAGGTAGATGCCGCCGATGCCGAAGCTCGCCACCCAGCCGGCAGAGCCGTCGGCCTGGGAGATGCGCTCGATCAGCCGGCAGAATTCGGCCGGCGACTTCTCGTCACCGCCGAAGCGCCGGGCGACGAGGGCACGGTACACCCCCGCCTTCTTGAAGCCCTGGATGATGTCCGGCGAAATGAAGCGCTGGGCCTCGAACTCCTTCCGGCGCTTCCGGATGTCCTGCAGAAGATCGTCCAGACCGGCCGCCGCATTGGCGGCATCGCAGTCCCGAGTCTCTTTGATGGCCACTAACATGGGTGTCTCCGCTTGAGAGTTGGTGTCACTGCAACCGGCTGGCCACGTGCCGCGCGACGGCACACAGCAGTTCGTCGCGCCCCTTGGCGGCGACCAGTTGCAGGCTGACGGGAAAACCGCTCCGGGCAGGCAGCGGAATGGCGATGGCCGGATGGCCGGACAGGTTGAAGGGGCGGACCAGGGCCGTCATGTTGACCAGCCGGGAGGTGTCGGCCGCCTGGTCGAGGCTCGGCGGAGCGTCGGCCATGGTCGGCAGGGCGAGCACCGAAAAACGTTCGAGGGCGGCATCCACCTCGGCGCTGAAGGCGGCGCGAACCCGGTTGGCGGCATCGACGTCGGCCGGGGTGGTGCGGGCCGCGTTGATGAGGCGCTGGGCCACGTCGGGGCCGACCTTGCCGGTCTCCACCAGGTGCCCGCAGGCGGCCCAGGTTTCGGCGTTGATCACCGCCAGCCCGGCCTGATAGGCCGCCTCGAAATGTTCGAACTTGACCGGCGCAGCCAGCAGGCCACTGCCCGCCACGGCCGCCGCGACGGCATCGCGGATGACATCCAGCGCCGGCACATCCACCACCCCGACGGAGACGCCGTCGATGCCGGGCAGCTCGCCGAAGCTCGGGTCGATGGCCTGCATGCAGGCCACCAGGCTGTCCATGTCGGCGGCGAAGGGGCCGACGCAGTCGAGGGTGGTGAGCGCCGGCAGCACGCCCCGGCGGCTCACCCGGCCGAAGCTCGGCTTGAGGCCGAACACGCCGCAGCAGGCCGCCGGGATGCGGATCGAGCCGCCGGTGTCGGTGCCGATGGCCACGTCCACCAGGCCGCCGGCCACCGCCGCGGCGGAGCCGCTGGAAGAGCCGCCCGGCACGAGATCCGGGAAGCGGGGATTGATCGGCGT
>JAKLLM010000358.1 GCA_023150125.1 Zoogloea sp. | reverse complement strand
TCACGTCGAGTTCGAGATAGCTGCGCAGGCTGGAGAGAGGGTTCATGGCGTCGTCACCGGGGGAAGCCAGGGCCGCCACCGATGCAGAGGGCCCGAAAGCGCAGGAGTATTCGGACAGAGGCAGGCCGGGTCAAGCGCATATTGCGCAACTTCCGTCATAAAACGGGCTGCCGCCGGGGGCGGAACTGGCGGGTGTCGCGGTAGTAGTCGGCGCACTCGCTGGCCGGGGTGAGGCCCGGGATCCCGAGGAGCGGCAGCGGCACCAGGCTGGCCTTGCCGAAGGGCTGCTGCGGGCTGGCCAGGTGCGCGGCGAGCCAGGCGTCGGCCTCGGCCTGCCGGGCCGGCGGGGGCAGCGCGAGCCAGTCGGCATCGACGACCCGGTGGATGGCCTTGGCGCACAGGCCGAAGAAGGGTTCGCGCAGCTGGTCCCAGCTGGCGTGGCCGAAGACCAGGAAGCGGGTGCTGGCGACGAGCCGGGCGCGCCGCTGCCAGAAGGCGGCCTCCCAGGCGTGGGCGGCGAGCAGTGCGGAGATCTCGGGGTCGGTGGTGACGACGAGGACGCCGCATTCGTCGAACTGGGTCAGGGCGTCGCGCCGCGGGCCGCGGCCGGCCAGCCCGGCGGCCAGGCGGCTGTGCTGCTCGGTGAGATGCAGCGCGTTGCAGGCGGCCTTGCTGCGCGGCCACACACACCAGGCCAGCGCGTTGAAGAAGTCGTGCCAGTCGTCGGGCCGGGTGGGCACCTCGCCGGTGGCGTCGATGTGCTGCTCGTAGGCGGGCAGGTCGACGGGCGGCGGCACGAAGCGGATCGGCCGCCCGCTGCCACTGACGGTGCCCGGCGCGTGCTCCTGGAGCAGCGCGTCGAGCCCGTCCACGCCGGGCAGGCCGCCGCTGAAGCGGGCCAGCAGCGGGGCGATGGGTTCGTAAAGGGGGCGGCCGGCGAGGCCGGCGGGTGTCATTCGTCAGCGGGCCCGATGGGCTTGGGGGCCTTGTCGGCGGGGACGAATTCGAGCTTGTCGTTCTTGCGGGTGAAGGTGCCGACCAGCTTGCCGGGGGGCTCGGCGGGGGCGTCCTTCCAGCGCTGGAACTCGCATTTCTCGGTGCCGGCGAGGTACCAGTTCTTGCCCTGCTTGAGGGCCCACAGGTAGTCGCCGGCCTCGAAGACTTCCATCTTCACGCTGCCCGTCGTGCCCGGCCGGATGTCGTGGCGGCGCATGCAGGTGGGCATGCGCGACACCACGACGGCCTGCTCCACTTCGCTGCTCCAGAACCAGCGCTGCTCCCGCACCAGGGAGATGGAGTGGTCCTTGCCTTCGATCAGATAGGCCGCGCCTTCGTACTCGCAGGCGGCAAGCAGGGGCACGGCGGCCAGGATCAGGAGCGATTTGAGATGGGCAGGCATGGCGGATCTGTGGTTCAGGCCAGTTTCCAGCCGATGGTCTCGCCACCGCGCAGCGGCACCAGCGGGTCGCCCGGCAGGTAGTCGACCGCCGCCGGGACGCTCCAGCCTTCCTTGACCAGGGTGATGGTGTCGGCGTTGCGCGGCAGGCGGTAGAAGTCGGGGCCGTTGAAGCTGGCGAAGGCTTCGAGCTTGTCGAGGGCGCCGGCCTGCTCGAAGGCCTCGGCGTAGAGCTCGATGCCGGCGTGGGCGGTGTAGCAGCCGGCGCAGCCGCAGGCGGCTTCCTTGGTGCTCTGGGCGTGGGGCGCCGAGTCGGTGCCGAGGAAGAACTTGTTGCTGCCCGAGGTGGCCACCTTGACCAGCGCCTCGCGGTGTGTCTCACGCTTCAGCACCGGCAGGCAGTAGTAATGGGGGCGGACGCCGCCGGTGAAGATCGCGTTGCGGTTGTAAAGCAGGTGGTGGGCGGTGATGGTGGCGCCCACGTTGGGCCCGGCTTCGCTCACGAACTGCGCCGCCTGGGCCGTGGTGATGTGCTCGAAGACGATGCGCAGGGCCGGGTGGCGCGCTGCAAGCGGCGCCAGCACGCGATCGATAAAGACACGCTCGCGATCAAAGATAT
The DNA here is from genome assembly GCA_023150125.1 of Zoogloea sp. Lineage (GTDB taxonomy): Bacteria > Pseudomonadota > Gammaproteobacteria > Burkholderiales > Rhodocyclaceae > Zoogloea. The sequence goes on along the minus strand of JAKLLM010000358.1, from coordinate 1,030 downwards.
CCACGTCACCATGAGTCACCTCGCCATGTACACAGAGAACCACGCCCCGTTCGGCCATCCGTTCGAGGACGGCGTCGATGCGGGCGATGTCGGTGACACCCGCGTCCGAGTTGGTGGTGGCGCCGGCCGGGTAGAGCTTGGCGGCGACCACGAAGCCGCTGTCGGCGGCCTTGTCGATCTCTTCGGGCTTGAGGGTGTCGGTGAGGTACAACGTCATCAGCGGGTCGAACTTGAGACCGGCCGGCACCGCGGCGAGGATGCGCTGGCGATAGGCGGCGGCCTGCTCGACGGTGGTCACCGGCGGGCGCAGGTTGGGCATGATGATCGCGCGGCCGAAGCGGCGCGCGGTGTCGGGCACCACGGCGGCCAGGGCGGCGCCGTCGCGCACGTGCAGGTGCCAGTCGTCGGGGCGGGTGAGGGTCAGGGTGGGCATGGCGGTCTATCCCTTGGCGGATTCAATCCGTCATTTTACCAGCCCGCGGCGGCCTCTCCGCCAGCCCTGTCACGTGGCCGCACGGGGCGCGCTGGTCGGCAATCCGACCGCCCCACCGGCCCGCCATCCGGAAATCCGAACGCCGGGCCGCTGGGGCCCGCGGGCAGCGCCAATCAATTCAAGCACTTGCAGAAAACCACCGCGCCTCGAAAGGCTGGCACGCCCCGTGCAATGGGTAAGGGACACGACGCCACGACGTCGCCACCCACGCCAAACCGGGAGACACCACGATGCGCACCCCCTTCAAACTCGCCACCGCCTGCCTGATCGCCGCCGGACTCGCCCAGCCGGTTCTCGCCCAGGAATCCCCCACCCTGCAGAAGATCAAGGCCAGCGGCAGCATCGCCCTCGGCCACCGGGAATCGTCGATCCCCTTCTCTTACTACGACGACAAACAGCAGGTGGTGGGCTACAGCCACGAGCTGATGCTGAAGGTCGTCGATGCGGTGAAAGCCGAGCTCAAACTGCCGAATCTCGCCATCAAGCTGACGCCGGTCACGTCCCAGAACCGCATCCCGCTGGTGCAGAACGGCACCG
>JAKLLM010000357.1 GCA_023150125.1 Zoogloea sp. | reverse complement strand
GAACAGCACCCCCGGCGGATAGCTGGAGACCAGCAGGAAGCCGAGCACGAAGGCGATGATCACGATGAAAGGCACGCTACGGCGCAGGTTGATCTCCTTGCCGCTGTAGAACAGCACGTTGCTGACCATCGACACACCTGCAAAGATCGTCAGCGCGCAGCCGTACCAGCGCACGTCGGGGCCGGCGATGCCGTTGTCTATCATGACCCACACCAGGCCGGCGACCAGCGCCGCCGCGGCCGGGCTCGGCAGGCCCTGGAAATAGCGCTTGTCCACCACATCTATGTTGGTGTTGAAACGAGCCAGGCGCAGCGCAGCGCCGGCACAGTAGATGAAGGCGGCCATCCAGCCGAGCTTACCCATGCCCTTGAGGGCCCATTCGTACATGATAAGCGAGGGTGCGGCACCAAACGACACCATGTCGGAGAGCGAATCGTACTCGGCACCGAAGGCGCTCTGGGTGCGGGTGAGCCGCGCAACCCGGCCGTCGAGGCCGTCGAGCACCATGGCGATGAAGATCGCCACCGCTGCCTGTTCGAAAAGCCCGTTCATCGCCTGGACGATGGCGTAGAAGCCGGCGAACAGGGCTGCCGTGGTGAACAGGTTGGGAAGAATGTAGATGCCCTTGCGCCGGCGTTCGGGATTCAGCAAGGGTTTGCGCGATTGCATATCGGCCATGGATGGGACGATGGGTGAAGTCGAACCGGATTGTAACGCAGGAGATGATTTCGGGCCCTGAAAACGACACGGGGGACTTTCGTCCCCCGCGCGCGGTGCATCAAGCCCGGTTTGATCAGTTCTTGGACTGGTCGACCAGCTTGTTGGCCTTGATCCACGGCATCATGTCGCGGAGCTGCTCGCCGACCACTTCGATCGGGTGAGCGGCGTTCAGGCGACGACGGGCGGTCATGGACGGGTAGTTGGTCTTGCCTTCCTGGATGAACATCTTGGCGTATTCGCCGGTCTGGATGCGCTTCAGGGCGTTGCGCATGGCGACGCGGGACTGCTCGTTGATGACTTCGGTGCCGGTCACGTACTCGCCATACTCCGCGTTGTTGGAGATGGAGTAGTTCATGTTGGCGATGCCGCCTTCGTACATCAGGTCGACGATCAGCTTGAGCTCGTGCAGGCACTCGAAGTAGGCCATCTCGGGCGCGTAGCCGGCTTCGGTCAGGGTCTCGAAGCCCATCTTGACCAGCTCGACGGCGCCGCCGCACAGCACGGCCTGCTCGCCGAAGAGGTCGGTCTCGGTCTCTTCGCGGAAGTTGGTCTCGATCACGCCACCCTTGGTGCCGCCGTTGGCAGCAGCGTAGGACAGGGCGATGTCACGGGCCTTGCCGGACTTGTCCTGGTAGACGGCGATCAGGGTCGGCACGCCGCCGCCCTTCAGGTACTCGGAGCGCACGGTGTGGCCGGGGCCCTTCGGGGCAACCATCACCACGTCCAGGTCGGCACGCGGGATGATCTGGTTGTAGTGCACGTTGAAGCCGTGAGCGAAGGCCAGGGTGGCGCCTTGCTTGATGTTCGGGGCGATGTCGTTCTTGTAGACATCCGGCTGGGACTCGTCCGGCAGCAGGATCATGACGACGTCGGCGGCCTTGACGGCCTCGGCGACTTCCTGGACGTTGTGGCCGGCAGCGACGGCCTTGTTCCAGGAGGCGCCATCCTTGCGCAGGCCGACGGTCACGTTGACGCCGGACTCCTTGAGGTTCTGGGCGTGGGCGTGACCCTGGGAACCGTAACCAACGATGGTGACCTGCTTGCCCTTGATCAGGGAGAGGTCTGCATCCTTATCGTAAAAAACCTTCATTTCATGCCTTTCTGACACAAGAGGAGCAAATCAAGGGAGAACGCGGGCCGGGACAGCCCACGCCACATCCCGCATCAAACCTTCAAAACGCGGTCGCCGCGCGCGACGCCGCAAATACCTGAACGCACGGTCTCGAGAATCAGCCCGGCGTCGAGGGCGCTGACAAAGGAGTCGAGCTTGGCCTGGGTGCCGGTCAGCTCGATCACATAGGTCGTGTCGGTCACGTCGATGATGCGCCCGCGGAAGATGTCCGCCATGCGCTTGATCTCTTCGCGGTCCTTGCCGGCGGCACGCACCTTGATGAGCATCAGCTCGCGCTCGATGTGCGCCGACTCGGACAGGTCCACCACCTTGACCACCTCCACCAGCTTGTTGAGCTGCTTGGTGATCTGCTCGACGATGTCGTCGGACCCGGAGGTGACGATGGTCATGCGCGACAGGGAGGCGTCCTCGGTGGGCGCCACCGTCAGGCTCTCGATATTGTAGCCCCGCGCGGAAAACAGGCCGGACACACGGGAAAGCGCGCCGGCTTCATTTTCGAGGACAAGGGAGATGACGTGTCTCATGTTTGTTCTGTGCTGAGAAACCGGCGGGCAGTACCTGAGGGCACCCTGCCCGGCCGGCGGATCGGAAAACAGCCGCAAACGCGGGCTGCCCTCCGGCCAATCAAAGATCTTCGGCCGACAGGATCATGTCGGTGAGCCCCTTGCCACCCTGGACCATCGGATAGACGTTCTCGGTCTGATCCACCTGGAAGTCGAGGAAGACGAGGTCGTTCTTGCGCGAGAAGGCCTCGCGCAGCGCGCCCTCGACGTCGCCCGGCTTGTCCACGCGGATGCCGACGTGGCCATAGGCCTCGGCGAGCCGCGCGAAATCCGGCAGGGAATCCATGTAGGACTCGGAGTAGCGGTTGCCGTGGAAGATTTCCTGCCACTGGCGCACCATGCCCAGGTAGCGGTTGTTGAGCATCACGACCTTGATCGGCAGGCGGAACTGCCGGCAGGTGGCAAGCTCCTGGATGTTCATCTGGATCGAGGCCTCGCCGGTGACGCACGCCACCGGAGACCCCGGATGGGCGAGCTGCACACCCATCGCGGAGGGCAGGCCGAAGCCCATGGTGCCGAGGCCGCCGGAGTTGATCCAGCGACGCGGCTTGTCGAACTTGTAGTACTGGGCCGCCCACATCTGGTGCTGGCCCACGTCGGAGGTCACGAAGGCATCGCCGCCGGTGACTTCCCAC
>JAKLLM010000356.1 GCA_023150125.1 Zoogloea sp. | reverse complement strand
CGAGATGGGCCTGTGCCAGGCGGTGCTGTGCGTGCTGCCGGCCCGCATGGCGCCCTTCGGGCCCGACGAGGACCCGGCCTGGATGGCCCGCGCGATGCGCTACGGCGGCCACAGCACCGCCTTCGGCGCCCCCGAAGCCGAGTTCGACCTGCCCTACGGCCACATGGGCCAGAACACCGGCTACGCGATGATCGCCCAGCGCTACGCCGCCCAGTACGGCTACGACCCGCTGGCGATGGCCAAGATCGCCGTCGACCAGCGCACCAACGCGCTGGCCAACCCGGACGCGATGTTCTTCGGCAAGCCCCTCAGCGCCGAGGAAGTGCTGGCCAGCAAGATGGTGGCCGACCCGCTGCACGTGCTGGAGATCGTGATGCCGGTGGCCGGCGGCGCGGCGGTGATCGTCGCCTCGAAGGAACTCGCCGCGAAGGCGCGCCACCGCGGCGCGGTGGTCAAGGGCTTCGGCGAACACCTGGCCTTCAAGTCGCCTACCTACGCCACCGACATGACCCGCACCCCCATCGGCCCCGCCGCCGCCCGCGCCTTCGCGATGGCCGGCCTCAAGCCCACCGACGTGGACGCGGCCCAGATCTACGACTGCTACACCATCACCGTGCTCCTGACCCTCGAGGACGCCGGCTTTGCGCCCAAGGGCGAAGGCATGCGCTGGGTGCGCGAGCACGACCTGACCTGGCGCGGCAACTTCCCGATGAACACCCACGGCGGCCAGCTGAGCTTCGGCCAGGCCGGCAGCGCCGGCGGCATGTCCCAGGTGATCGAGGCCTTCACCCAGATTTCCGGCCGCGCCGGCGAGCGCCAGCTCAAGGGCTGCGACACCGTTTTCGTATCCGGCACCGGCGGCGTGATGAGCGAGCAGGGCGCACTGATTCTCCAGGGAGCTTGAAGCATGTCCACCAACAAACCGATGCCCGTGCCGACCGAGATCTCGGCCCCCTTCTGGGACGGCCTGAAGAGCGGCCGCCTCACCATCCAGCGCTGCAACAGCTGCGGCCACTGGATCTTCTACCCCCGTCGGCACTGCGACAAATGCTGGTCCCACGACGTGGCCTGGCACGATGTGAGCGGCGCGGGCAGCCTGTACACCTACACCCTCACCCGCATTCCCACGCTGCCCGACTTCGCCGACGAGATGCCCCAGGCGATGGCGGTGGTGGAGCTGGACGAAGGCGTCCGCATCAACACCACCCTGGTCGGCCTCGCCGAGGACGAGATCAAGGTCGGCATGCGGCTCAAGCCGGTGTTCGATACGGTGAAGGGCGACGGCACCACGCTGCTGCGCTTCACCGGCGTCGACAAGACCTTCACCCCGAAGCGCCCGGACGCGCCGGCCGCCGAGGTCGCCCCCGCCGCGCCGCAGGTGGCGGTGACCAAGGTGCCGGTCGGCGACGAGGCCGCGATGCGCGCGCTGGTCAGCGAGAGCTTCACGGCGTGGAGCAATGAGGTGGTGGTCGACCAGGCCCTCATCGACGAATTCGCCCGCCTCTCCGGCGACGATTACTGGATCCACACCGACCCCGACAAGGCCCGCAAGATGGGCCCCTTCGGCGGCACCATCGCCCACGGCGCGCTGGTGCAGGTGCTGCAGTCGCGCCTCAAGATCCCCCTCGGCTTCGAAGTCACCGGCTTCACCAACATGGTCAATTACGGCTCCGACCGCCTGCGCTTCCCCTCGCCGGTGCCTGCCGGTACGCGCATCCACGCCCGCGCCCGGGTCAAGAGCGTCGACAGGCTGAAGAGCGGCACCCAGCTCGTCCTCGAGGTGCACACCCACGTGGTCGGCGCCGAGCGGCCCAGCGTGATCAATGATCTGGTGATCCTCTACATGTAGTCCCGCCTCCGGGTGGGCTCACCTTTTTTGTTGTCTCCTCGTTGTCCCTCCGTCCTATGGACTTGTCGCCAGCCCTCTGCGGGGCTGGCGTTTTTTTTGGTGGCGCCGGGCCCTGCGGCCGGAAGCATTCCACCGCAGCGGCCCGCTAGTCTCAACGGACGATGAGCGCCTTTCGCCCTGTTCGCACAATGCTCCCCACACATCAGAAAACCCAAGGGGAGCAGACATGATCGATATCCGCGGCCTGGCCTATTTCGTGACCGAGATCGAGCAACTCGAACAATGGCAGCGCTATGCCGAGGACGTGCTGGGTATGATGACCGCGCCGGCGCCCGGGGGCGGGCTCTACGTCAAGATGGACGAGCGGCCCTTCCGCATCCTGGTGCTCGAAGGTGCCCAGGCCCGCTACTACGCCTCCGGCTGGGAAGTCGCCAGCGAGGCCGCCTTCAAGGACGCGCTGGTCACCCTCGAGAAGGCCGGCGTGGGCTTCGAGCTGGCCGGCGCCGACTTCTGCCGCCAGCGCGGCATGCAGGCCATCGCGGTGCTCACCGATCCGTCCGGCAACCGCCACGAGCTGGGCTGGGGGCATCTGTCCGACTGCCAGCCCTTCGTCTCGCCCCAGGGCGTGCCGCGCTTCCTGACCGGCGAGATGGGCATGGGCCACACGGTGCTGCCGTCGCCCAACTTCGACGCCTCGGTGGCCTTCTTCCGGGACGTGTTCGGTTTCGGCCTGTCGGACATCTTCAACTTCCGCCCGTCGCCCGACGCACCGGCGATCCGCATCCATTTCCTCCACTGCAACAACGCCCGCCACCACAGCCTGGCGATCGCCGAGTACGCGGTGCCCAGCGGCTGCGTGCACGTGATGGTGGAAGTCGACTCGATGACCGAGGTCGGCCGCGCCCATGACCGCATGACCGCCCGCCAGGTGCCCATCTCCGCCACCCTCGGCCAGCACCTCAACGACCGGATGACCTCCTTCTACATGAAGACCCCGTCCGGCTTCGACCTGGAGTTCGGCTGCGGCGGCCTGCAGGTGGATTGGGCGCGCCACAGCCCCTTCGAATTCACCCGCGTCAGCATCTGGGGCCACGACTTCAGCGCCGGCCAGAAACAGCAGGCCTGAGCCACCCCGCACCTGCACCCTGCACCCTTTCCAAGCAAGGACCCGACATGAACAAACAGATGACGACGGCGGATGTCGTCG
>JAKLLM010000355.1 GCA_023150125.1 Zoogloea sp. | reverse complement strand
AGTCGGCGCAGGGCGTGGCCCGGCCGACGAAGGGCAGGGCCCGGGCGCCGGGGGCGGGCGCTGTGGTGTCGAGGCTGGCGGGGGGGCTGCCGGCGTTCTGCCGCGGGCCGAGGCCGACGCGGGTGGCGCGGTGGTAGTCGTCGAGCTGCAGCGCGCCGACGCGGCATAGCGTGAGCTCGCCGCCGACGGCGCCCAGGGCGGCCGGCGGGATGAGCAGCGCGTCGCCCTTTTTGAGCCCGGTGGCGAGGCCTTCGAGGCGCAGCTCGGTGCTGCCGGCGGCGACGGTCTGGCGGGCCGTGAGGCGCGGCCTGAGGGCGTTCCAGGCCGGGCTGGCGTCGATCGGCTCGACGGTCTCGAAGACCTGGGCGCTCTCGCCGGGGCCGGGCACGCTCTGCACCTTGAGGCCGGCTTCGAGGCGGGTGTGCTGGGGCACGCCCATCTGGGCGGCGTTGTACTGCACGCTGCCCAGGGTGTCGGCGGTGGGGGCGACCCGGCGGGTGGTGCCGGGCGGGTCTTCGAGCGTGAAGGCGAGGCAGGTGCTGGCCGCCACGCCGGGGCGCAGCCGGTAGTCGATGAGCCGGGCGAGCTCCTGCACCGACAGGCGCTCGGTGGCGGTGCCGAGGTAGCTCTCGTTGGCGATGCGTTCCTGGTAGAAGGCGAGCACGTCGCCGGCGCTGGCCCAGGCGTCGAGCAGGCCCAGCGTGAAGTCGCCCGGGCCGCGGGTGCCGAGGCCGGCGAGGGCGTCGTTTTCGGCATGGCAGAGGGTGAGCCGGGCGACGAGGGTCTGGCGCAGGCTGGCGTGGTCGCCCACCCGGGCGTCGAGGGCCGGCAGGCCGGGCCGGTTGGCGATGGCCCGCGGCGTGGCGACGGCGAGGCCCTGGCTGCAGCCGCAGGCCGGGTCGGTGGGGCGGGGCGTGCTCATCATTTGCCTCCCGTCAGGGTGAGGGCCAGCGCGCCGCGGTCGGGGTAGTTGCGGTCGTCGTCGAGGCGCGGGATCTCGTTGTGGGCGAAGTGCAGGCAGCCGGCGGCGGCGCCGTCGGTGGCGGGCTGGCCCTGGCGCCGGAAGCGTTCGACGACGATCGAGTCGACGCCCTCGACGCCGAGCGCGGTGGCCTGCACCGGCGACAGATACAGCGTCTGGCCGAAGCTGAGCTGGTCGGGGTGGAACACGCCGCGCCGGCCGTCGGGCAGCAGGCGGCTGCCGAGCTGCGCCCGCAGGGCGGCCTCGACGTGGCTGCGCTGGTGCTCGGGCTTGACGCACACAGTGAGGGCGAGCTCTAGGGGCACGTAGCGGGGGGCGTCCACTTCGAGGTCGTGGCCGGCGAGGCGGTAGGGTTCGAGGCGGGCGATCAGGGCGTTTTCGAAGCCCTGGTCCACGTCGGCGCCGCCGTGGCGGTCGGCGGTGAGGAAGACGGTGCGCCAGCTGCCCGTCCAGCGCAGGCTGGCGGCGGCGCGCTGGAGGCTGGTGTCTTCGCGCTGGGCGAGCAGGGCGTAGTCGGCCGGGGTGACGGCGCGCTGGATGTCGCCGGCGATGGCGCTGGGGGCGCGCTGGCGGACCGATTCGATGCTCTCCGGCTCGACGCCGCCGCGGGCCGGCAGCGGGTTCCAGACCGCCTCGACCGGCGGTGCCTCGACGCTGGCGAGGTGGAACAGCGGCGATTCGGCGGGCCGGATGCCGGCGCCCAGGTTGCCGGCGCTGCCGTTGCCGAGGCGCAGCGTGGCCTCGAGGAGCGTGCCGGCGGCGGGGTGGCGGCCGAATTCGCCGTCGCCGAAGCGCAGCCAGGCGCTGCCGTCGGCTTCGATCTCGACCACGAAGGCGGTGTCCTGCGGGCTGCTGGCGAGCAGGTCGCGGCGGGCCTGCCAGGTGCTGCCGTCGGCGTCGAGCACGATCTGGGCGATGGCCTGGCGGATGTCCTGGTCGAGGGCGTCGCGGGCGGCGTCGGGCAGCTGGCCGTCGGCCAGCGGGCTGGCCTGGGTGATGGGTTGGCCGCTGGTGGGCAGGCGCGGGCGGAAGCGGGCGTGCTGCGGGCGGGTGTTGGCCGGGGCTTCGCCGCAAGGCGGCCGGCCGGCGGCCGCTACGGGCTTCAGCACCGGGTTGGCGGCGGGGACCGGCGGCAGGGCGGCGAAGGCGCTGAGGCCGTGGTCGGCCAGCACGATGTTGCCGTGGGCGAAGGCGAGCTCGTCGAAGTAGGTGGTGCCGCGGCGGCTCGACAGGGTGAGGGCGAAGGGCAGGGCGTCGCGGGGGTGCCATTCGATCTCGGTGACCGGCACGGCGCTGTCGTCGGGCTCGGGCTTGAAGCGGCCGCCGAGTTCGTCGCTGGTGAGCAGCGGCGTGGCCGCCAGGCGTACCGCGTGGCGGCGGGCCGGGTTGGCGTTGGCGGGGCTGCCGTCGTCGGGGTTGCGGGCTTCGGCCAGGATCAGCACGTCGCCCTTCTTGAGCCCGGGGAAGTGGCCGCGCAGGCTGGCCCGGGTGGCGCCGCGGGGCAGGCAGCATTCGCGGGCGCCCCAGGTGTAGAAGGGCATGTCGTTGTGGGCGGCGAACAGCGTGAGGTCGTGCATCAGCTCGAAGACCTGCGGCCCGCGGGCGAGGGCGGCCTGGTGGGCTGGCGAGTCGATGACGAGCCGGGCCGGCAGGCCGGCGCAGCGGGTGAGGAGCTGGGTGGGGCGGTAGCGGCCGCCGCTCAGCACGCGGGCGTGCACGGCCACGCCGGCGACGCCGGGCTCGGCGCGCAGCTGCACGAAGCTGCGGGCGTTGCAGCCGTCGTGCATGGGGTAGTCGATCAGCCGGGCGTGGCGACGTATTGAGCTCCTCAGGCGGGCGGTGCCCAGGTAGGCCTCGGTGGCGACGGCGTCCTGCTCGTAGGCCAGGCGGTCGGCCACGTAGGCGAGCAGGTCGACCAGCACCAGGCCGAGGTCGGCCTCGTTGCGCTCGGCCCAGCCGGGCACGCTGAGGGCGAGGCGGTCGAGCATCAGCTGGCGGAAGCTGGCGTAGTCGCGGGCGAGGTAGTTGAGCGGGGGCGGCGGGGCGGTGTCGGGCGGGCAGGGGGCGGCGGCGGCGC
>JAKLLM010000004.1 GCA_023150125.1 Zoogloea sp. | reverse complement strand
GCAGGACTCGGGCCTCCTTCTGCCCATCGAACTTGATGATCGGGCTAGAGGGGTCAAAATCAACATCGATGCTGGAGGAGGACTTCCTGCTGGACGAGGAGATAGATCTGAGCGTGGAGGAAAACAGGCCGCCGCCCCAATGGTCTTCAGTCTCGCTCTTTTTGCTCCGCTTCTTCTCTTCGGCCAGAATGCGTTCCTGCCTCTTTCCCTCCTTGAAATACGTGGCAAGCGTCTCCAGCGCATTCTTCTCAATCTGACCAAACAGCGCACCCGTTCCCTTCGTAAGGCCGGCCAGCATTTCATTCACTTTATTGACTGTGACTTTCTCGCTGGCGGCTATTTTCTCCATATCTTTTTGTAGTTCAGCAATATGCTTTTGGAGCTCTCGAGCGCTTTTTGTCAAGGCACTCTCACGCAGCCCGAGGAAATTGTCCGCCCGCTTGGCGATATCGATCAGCTTGGCAGCTGCCGAATCGATGGCATAGGCCGCAGCACCCGCATGGGCTGCATGGATGACCTTCTCCATCGGCTCGGTAAAGAGGGAGTCTTTCCAGAGTTCGTCGGCCGCATGTTTCACCTCTTCCGCGTCGCCGATCTTGCTTTCCCACCTACGACCAAAAGCTTCTTCGGCAAAATCCACAACCCACGAATGCTCCGTTGCGTCGGGCAGCTTTTTATTCACAAAGAGCTCGTTCCTCGCTCGGTTCGCAAGGTAGCCCCACTTGGACGAGACCGGAAACACGTGACTCTTTTCGATCCGCCCCTCCATCAGCTTCTCGGACACGAAGGCCTTGACTTGCTCCTCGTCGTCGCCGTGCCTGTCCTTTTGATCAAACTTGTTAACCAGCGTGAAAAGACGGCCTTCAGCCACACCAGCGATTTCTTCGAGTTCCCTGCGGACTTCAGCGTCCGCATCCGATTTGAGCTGCGTGAAATCGAGAATTGCCAGAACCGCAGAGGCCTTGGTCAATTGCTCCTTGAGCATCTTGCGCAGATGCTGCTGACCTGCCTCGTTGGGGCCCGGAGTATCCAGCAAGGTCAGGCGTCCGTTGGTCGCCTTCATTTCGCGCAGGTGCACAAACTCCACCTCGATCACCGGCATTTCATGGATTTCGTCGTAGCTAGTGAAAGGAAAATCCACCTGCATATCCCCACACAAGCGCACAAGATCGTTCAGGCTCTTGAGGAACCAAAAAATGGATTCAGAACCCTGGTAGATCGGCTTGAAAGTGGCCTTCCGATCGATCAGCGCAATCAGTTCTTCCATGTCTGGATTGCGCTTCAAATCATCAACGTAGTCTTTTGCCTTGGAACTCTGGACGATCTTGTGCAAAGTACTCATCAAATCGTTGATGGGTGTGTTGTTGTCGAATTTCAATACCGGCTCGGTCTGGCCGGGAGTATGGCGGATAAGCGTCGGCAAGGCCGTCATCGGACGATTGCGGTTGGGCAGCACTTCGGTTCCGACAATCGCATTGATGGTGGTGGACTTGCCGGCCTTCATCGTGCCAACAACCGCCAGTACCATCTCGAGTTCTTCAAGCTTGGTCAGCTCACCCTTAAGCACCTCACCGTGCTTGAGAATGGAATCACGGTCAAAGGTCTGACTCTCACCTTCATGCGCCTGGACAATGACACCTGATTCATCCTGCATTTTTTTCAGGAAGTCGATCTCAGTTTTGAGCAAGCGTCGGGCTTCTTCGCAGAGCAGGTCGATATTTTTCTCGTGCATGTCGATTCACTCGGTTGGTTTCATTGATTCCCTGAGCAGATGCGGACTTGCATATTTCATCTGCTGTTCGGTCCGGCTGCTGTAGTAGGTGTCGTGGTCATGCGCTCCGGGAGCGAGCCACGCCCTTGTGTTCGTCCAATGACGCTTAGCTTATCGGCACGATATTTTCGTTTCTTAATAAAAAAAACAGCATCTGCCATAAACGCTGCTACTGAAGATTGCAGGGGGCTTGTCCCCACGTCTAGGTATCGAGGACATTGCAAGTCTTGAAGAAGACTGGCTCTCATGCCGGGATTACGCTGCGCTGCACATAGACAATCTGTCCTAGCCAAGGACAAAATGTCCCAATTTTTTTCAGTGAGCACCACTAAATCCCTGTTTTGAAAGGCACGCGAAGCTGGCGCGAGGCTTGCAAGGTTCACCAACGCACGCTTGTCACAACAACCGGAGGAGGAAGACGAAACATGCAACTCTCACGGCGCCAGTTCTTCAAGGTGGCCGCCGGGGGCTTGACCGGATCGAGTCTCGTCGCGATGGGCTTCTCGCCCACCGCCGCGCTGGCCGAAGTCCGCACTTTCAAGCTCGCCCGCAGCACCGAAACCCGCAACACCTGCCCGTATTGTTCGGTCGGTTGCGGCATCATCATGTACAGCCTGGGTGACAAGGCCAAGAACGCCCACGCCGAGATCTTCCACATCGAGGGTGACCCGGACCACCCGGTGAACCGCGGCAGCCTGTGCCCGAAGGGCGCCGGCCTGCTCGACTTCGTGCACAGCAAGAACCGGCTCAAGTACCCGGAAGTGCGCGAACCCGGCTCCAAGGAATGGAAGCGCATCAGCTGGGACGAGGCCTTCACCCGCATCGCCAAGCTGGTCAAGGAAGACCGCGACGCCAACTTCATCGCCAAGAACGCCGACGGCGTGACGGTGAACCGCTGGCTCACCACCGGTTTCCTCGCCGCCTCCGCCTCCAGCAACGAAGCAGGCTACATCACCCACAAGGTGGTGCGCAGCCTGGGAATGCTCGCCTTCGACAACCAAGCGCGTGTCTGACACGGCCCGACGGTGGCAAGTCTTGCCCCGACGTATGGCCGTGGCGCCATGACCAACCACTGGTCCGACATCAAGAATGCGGACGTGGTGCTGATCATGGGCGGCAACGCTGCCGAAGCCCATCCCTGCGGCTTCAAATGGGTGACCGAAGCAAAGGCGAAGAACAAGGCCCGACTGGTCGTCGTGGACCCGCGCTTCACGCGCTCGGCCGCGCTGGCCGACCTCTACGCGCCCATCCGCACCGGCACCGACATCGCCTTCCTGGGCGGGGTGATCAACTACCTGATCGCCGGCAACAAGGTCTACGTCAAGACCGACCCGACCCTCGAAAACCCGCGCTGCGTCTGGAACCTGCTGAAGGCCCACTTCGCCCGCTACACGCCCGAGATGGTCGAGAAGATCTGCGGCACGCCCAAGGACAAGTTCCTGCAGGTGGCCGAGATGCTCGCCTCCACGCACACCCCCGACCGGGTGATGACCATCCTCTACGCCCTCGGCTGGACCCAGCACAGCACCGGCTCGCAGATCATCCGCACCGCAGCGATGGTGCAGCTGCTGCTCGGCAACATCGGGCGCGCTGGCGGTGGCGTGAACGCCCTGCGCGGCCACTCCAACATCCAGGGCCTCACCGACCTCGGGCTGCTGTCCAACCTGCTGCCGGGCTACATGACCCTGCCCGGCGAGAAGGAGACCGACTACGACGCCTACATCGCCAAGCGCGCGCCCAAGCCCATGCGGCCGGGGCAGCTGTCGTACTGGCAGAACTACGGCAAGTTCCACGTCAGCCTGATGAAGGCCTGGTACGGCGCTGCCGCCACCAAGGACAACAACTGGGCCTTCGACTACCTGCCCAAGCTCGATAAAACCTACGACGTGCTGCAGGTCTTCGAGCTGATGCACCAGGGCAAGATGACCGGCTACTTCGCCCAGGGCTTCAACCCGCTCAACTCCTTCCCCAACAAGGCCAAGGTGAGCGCGGCGCTGTCCAAACTCAAGTTCCTCGTCATCATGGACCCGCTGGCCACCGAGACCTCCGAGTTCTGGCAGAACCACGGCGAGTTCAACGACGTGGACCCGGCCAAGATCCAGACCACGGTGTTCCGCCTGCCGACCACCTGCTTCGCCGAAGAAGACGGCGCCATCGTCAACTCCGGCCGCTGGCTGCAGTGGCACTGGAAGGGCGCCGAACCCCCGGGCGAGGCCAAGACCGACCCGGAGATCATGGCCGGCCTGTTCCTGCGCCTGCGGGAGATGTACAAGAAGGACGGCGGCGCCTTCCCCGACCCGATCCTCAACCTCGCCTGGGCCTACAAGCGCCCCGACGAACCCTCGCCCGAGGAGCTCGCCAAGGAGTACAACGGCAAGGCCCTGGCCGACCAGTTCGACGCCAAGGACCCGACCAAGCTCGTCAAGAAGGCCGGCGAGCTGCTCGACGGCTTCGCCCAGCTCAAGGACGACGGCAGCACCGCCTGCGGATGCTGGATCTTCTCCGGCGCCTGGACGGAAAAGGGCAACATGATGGCCCGGCGCGACACCGCCGACCCCTGGCACAACGGCCAGACCCTCGGCTGGGCCTTCGCCTGGCCGGCCAACCGGCGCATCCTGTACAACCGCGCCTCGGCCGACCCGTCCGGCAAACCCTGGGACGCCAAGCGCAAGCAGGTGTGGTGGGACGCCGCCCAGAGCAAGTGGTTGGGCTCCGACGTGCCCGACTTCAAGGCGGATTCCGCCCCCGAAGACGGCATGGGCCCCTTCATCATGAACCCCGAGGGCGTCGCGCGTTTCTTCGCCCGCGGCATGATGAACGAAGGCCCCTTCCCCGAGCACTACGAGCCCTTCGAGACGCCGATCGGCACCAACCCCATGCACCCCAACAACCCCAAGGCCGTCTCCAACCCGGCCGCGCGGGTCTTCAAGGGCGACATGGAAGCCTTCGGCACCGCCAAGGATTTCCCCTACGCGGCCACCACCTACCGGCTCACCGAGCACTTCCACTACTGGACCAAGCACGTCGAGTCGAATGCCATCACCCAGCCCGAGCAGTTCGTCGAGATCGGCGAGGCGCTGGCAGCCGAGAAGGGCATCAAGGCCGGCGACAAGGTCAAGGTGAGCTCCAACCGCGGCTACATCAAGGCAGTGGCGGTGGTCACCAAGCGCATCAAGCCGCTGCAGGTGGACGGGAAGACGGTGCACCACGTCGGGATTCCGCTCCACTGGGGCTTCAAGGGTGTGGCCAAGAACGGCTTCATCACCAACACCCTGACGCCCTTCGTGGGAGACGCGAACACCCAGACGCCGGAGTTCAAGTCCTTCCTCGTCAACGTCGAGAAAGCCTGAGGAGATCGCCATGGCACTGCAATCACTGGACATCGCCAAGCGCTCGGCCACCACCACCGAATCGCCCCAGGCGCGCAAGACCCTCGAGGTCGCCAAACTCATCGACGTCTCCAAGTGCATCGGCTGCAAGGCCTGCCAGGTGGCGTGCATGCAGTGGAACGACCTGCGTGACGAAGTCGGCACCTGTGCCGGCACCTACGACAACCCGCGGGACATGACCGACCAGAGCTGGACGGTCATGCGCTACGCCGAAGTCGAGACCGAAGAGCGCGGCCTCGAGTGGCTGATCCGCAAGGACGGCTGCATGCACTGCGAGGACCCGGGCTGCCTCAAGGCCTGCCCGGCGCCGGGGCGATCATCAAGTACGCCAACGGGATCGTGGATTTCCACCAGGAAAACTGCATCGGCTGCGGCTACTGCGTGAGCGGCTGCCCGTTCAACGTCCCGCGCATCTCGCAAAAGGACAGCAAGGCCTACAAATGCACGCTGTGCTCCGACCGCGTCGCGGTCGGGCTCGAGCCGGCGTGCGTCAAGGTCTGCCCGACCGGCTCGATCAGCTTCGGCTCCAAGGTCGACATGCAGGAGCTGGCCGCCGAACGCGTCACCGAGCTCAAGGAGCGCGGCTTCAAGAACGCCGGCCTGTACGACCCGGCCGGCGTGGGCGGCACGCACGTCATGTACGTGCTCAACCACGCCGACAAGCCCGCGCTGTACAGCGGCCTGCCGGCCGACCCGACGATCGCGCCCACCGTCACCCTCTGGAAGAGCGTCGCCAAACCCCTCGCGATGGCCGGCATGGCCGCCGCGGCGCTGGGCGGCCTGTTCCACTACGTGATGAAGGGCCCGAACGAAGTGTCGAAGGAGATCGAAGCCGAAGTCGAGCGTGAACTGGAGGGCGAAAAATGATCCGCGATCCGCATGATCTGCAACGCTACACCGCCTCGGAGCGGGCCAACCACTGGGTCACGGGCATCTGCTTCATCCTGCTCGCGCTCTCCGGGCTGTCCCTGTTCCACCCGGCGCTGTTCCCGCTCACGATGCTCTTCGGCGGCGGCACCTGGACGCGCATCCTGCACCCCTTCATCGGGGTCGCGATGATGTTGTTCTTCGTGGTGATGTTCTTCCGCTTCCAGGGCCTCAACCGCATGCGCGAGGCCGACTGGGAATGGGTGAAACGGGCCAAGGAGATGGTCAACGGCGACGACCACAACATGCCGGAGATGGGCAAGTACAACGGGGGGCAGAAGCTGCTGTTCTGGTTCCTCGGCGTGGCCATGCTGGTGCTGTTCGTGTCGGGCATCGTGATCTGGCGGGCGTACTTCTCCGCCAGCTTCCCGATCGGCGTGGTCCGCCTGGGCGCCCTGCTCCACGCGGTGTTCGCTGCGCTGATGATCGCCGCGATCATCATCCACGTGTATGCCGCCATCTGGGTGCGCGGCACCATCCGGGCGATGCTCTACGGCACCGTCACCCGCGCCTGGGCCAAGCAGCACCACCGGGCCTGGTACAAGCAGATGACCGGCAAGTAAGCCACCCGGGCCCGGAGGCGCACCCGCCCCTCCGGGCCTTTTCAACGGGCCACCGCCCCACAGGAAACCCCGCAAACATGCCCACCCTCCTCAGCCCCGAAGAGATCGCCACCCAGGCCGGCAGCGAGGCCAGCCCCAACCGGCTGCCCTCGCCCCGCGTCTTCGCCGGGCGGGCCGAGCGCCTGCGCAGCCTCGCCCAGGGCCACGCGATGGCCGACTTCCTCGCCTTCGCGGCCCGCCTCGCCGACGCCCAGCAAGCCCTGCTCGACGGCCGCGGCCCCACCGCCCCGCCGGATGAAGCCCACCTCCGCCGCTGCCGCCAGCACGGCATGCCGCCCCTCGACGCCCACGGCGCCCAGCTCCCGGCCGACTGGATTGCCGTGCTCCACGACCTCGCCACCGCCGTCGTGCCCCACGCCCCGGCCGGCCTCAAGAACTCCATCGCGGCCCTTCCCGATTTCCCCGAGGAGCGCCTCGCCGCCCTCACCCGCAGCATCCTGCGCGGCGACGAAAACCTCTCCAACCCTGTCGAGCTGGCCCTCGCCCCGCTCATCGGCGCCAGCCTGCAGGTGTTGTGGACCGCCGCCGCCCTCGGCCTCGCCGCTACCGACATCCCCACCGGCTTCGAAGGCGGCCAGTGCCCGGCCTGCGGCGCACCGCCGGTGGCCAGCATCGTGCGCATCGGCGACGGCGGCCACGGTGTGCGCTACGTCACCTGCAGCCTGTGCGCCTGCGAATGGCACGTCACGCGCATCAAGTGCGTGCCCTGCCAGAACACCCGCGGCATCGCCTACCAGGCCCTCGAAGGCGCCAGCGGCCCGGCCCACCGCGCCGTCAGGGCCGAAACCTGCCCCGACTGCCAGGCCAGCCTCAAGATCGTCTCGATGGAAACCGACCCGGCCGTCGACGCCTTCGCCGACGACCTCGCCACCCTCTCCCTCGACATGCTCGTCGACGAGGCTGGCTTCCACCGCGCCGGCCGCAACCTCTTCCTGTTCCTCCCGTAAATCGGGCCCAGCCCGACACACCCCCACGACAAACCGAGGAGAACCCCCACGATGGCGTCCATGGTCCATGGCACCACGTCCGACAGCAGTTCGCCGGCCCCCGCAAGCTCCGCCTACCGCGCCCTGCCGAGCCTCGACCGGCTGCTCGGCGCGGCACCTGCCCTCATCGACCGCCACGGGCGCGCCGAGGCCACCCGCGTGCTCCGCGAAACCCTGGCCGACGCCCGCCAGGCGATCGGCAGCGGCCAGCCGGCGCCCGACACCGCAACCCTCCTCGCCAGCGCCGAAGCCCGCCTGGCTGCCCGCGCCGCACCACGGCTGAAACCCGTCTTCAACCTCAGCGGCACCGTGCTGCACACCAACCTCGGCCGCGCCGTGCTGCCCGAAGAAGCCATCGCCGCGATGGTCGAAGCCGCCCGCTCGCCCTGCGCCCTCGAATACGACGTGGCCAGCGGCGGCCGCGGCGACCGGGACGACGTGGTCAATGAACTACTCCAGGAGCTCACCGGCGCCGAAGCCGCCACCGTCGTCAACAACAACGCCGCGGCGGTCTTTCTGCTCCTCAACACCCTCGCCCAGCGCAAGGAAGTCATCGTCTCGCGGGGCGAGCTGGTCGAGATCGGCGGCGCCTTCCGGGTGCCAGACATCATGCAGCGTGCGGGCGCCCGCCTCGTCGAGGTCGGCTGCACCAACCGCACTCACGCGCGGGATTTCGAAACCGCCATCGGCCCGCGCACCGGCCTGCTGATGAAGGTACACACCAGCAACTACGCCATCGAAGGCTTCACTGCCAGCGTCGACCAGGCCGAACTCGCCCGCATCGCCCACGCCCACGGCCTGCCCTTCGTCGAAGACCTCGGCAGCGGCACCCTCACCGATCTCGCCCGCTGGGGCCTGCCCCACGAACCCACGCCGGCCGAAGCCATCGCCAACGGCGCCGACCTCGTCACCTTCTCCGGCGACAAGCTGCTCGGTGGCCCCCAGGCCGGCATCCTGGTCGGCCGTGCCGATCTCATCGGCAAGATCAAGAAGAACCCCCTCAAGCGCGCCCTGCGGGTCGGCAAGATCACCCTCGCCGCCCTCGAGGCCGTGCTGCGCCTCTACCGCGACCCCGACCGCCTGCCCGAACGCCTCGCCACCCTGCAGCTCCTCACCCGCCCCCGCGACGCCATGCTGGCCCAGGCCGAACGCCTGCGCACCCCCGTCGCCCAGGCCCTGGCCGGCTGGCCGCTCAGCGTCACGATCGAGCCCATGCTGTCGCAGATCGGCTCCGGCAGCCTGCCCGTCGACCGCCTGCCCTCGGCCGGGCTGGTGTTCCGCCCTGTGGGGCGCGGCAGCGGCGTGCTCGGCAAGCTCGAAGCCGCGCTGCGCGGCCTGCCAGTGCCAGTCATCGGGCGCATCGCCGACAAGGCCCTGCACCTCGACCTGCGCTGCCTGCCGCCCGGCGACGAGGCACGCTTCGTGGCCCAGCTCACCGAAGGATTGAGCCCATGCTGATCGGCACCGCCGGCCACATCGACCACGGCAAGACCACCCTCGTCCACGCCCTCACCGGCACCGACACCGACCGTCTGCCCGAAGAAAAACGCCGCGGCATCACCATCGAGCTCGGCTACGCCTACCTGCCGCTGCCCGGCAGCGACGGCTCGCCGGCCCAGGTGGTCGGCTTCGTGGATGTGCCCGGCCACGAGAAATTCGTCCCCACCATGCTCGCCGGGGCCAGCGGCATCGACTTCGCGCTGCTCATCGTCGCCGCCGACGACGGCCCCATGCCGCAAACCCGCGAACACCTGCAGATCCTCCAGCTGCTCGGCATCCCCCGCGGCGCCGTGGCCCTCACCAAGGCCGACCGCGCCAGCCCCGAACGCCTCGCCGAAGTGAGCGGGCAAATCGAAGCCCTGCTGGCGGGTGGCTGCCTGGCCGGCGCGCCGGTCTTCCCGGTGTCGGCCCTCACCGGCGCAGGCGTCGACGCCCTTCGCACTCACCTCATCGACGCCGCCCGCAGCCTGCCGGCCCGTGCCGCGGAGGGCGACTTCCGCCTCGCCGTCGACCGTGTCTTCACCCTCGCCGGCGCCGGCACCATCGTCGCAGGCACCGTCCATGCGGGCCGGGTGGCAGTGGGCGACAGCGTGCGCATCGCCCCCACGGGCTCGCTTGCCCGCGTGCGCAGCCTCCATGTGCAGAACCGCAAGGCCGACAGCGGCCAGGCCGGCCAGCGCTGTGCCCTCAACCTCGCCGGTCTGGCGGTGGATGACGTCCGCCGCGGCGACTGGCTCACCGGACAGGCCGCGCCGCAGCCCGCCCAGCGCCTCGACATCGCCCTCAGCCTCGCCGCCGACGCGCCCCGCGCCCTCGCCCACGGCGCCGTCGTGCAGATCCACCACGGCACCCGCCAGCTCGGCGGCCGCGTCGCGCTGCTCGATGCCAGCCTCGAAAAGACAGGCCTCGCCCCCGGCAGCCACGGCCTCGCCCAGATCGTCGCCGACGCACCGCTGCACGCCTGCCGCGGCGACCTCGTCGTGCTGCGCGACGCCCACGGCCAGAACACGCTGGGTGGCGGCCGCATCCTCGACCCCTTCGGCCCGCCGCGGCACCGCCGCCACCCCGACCGGCTCGCCGTGCTCGCCGCCCTCGCCGTCGCCGACCCGGCCGAGCGGCTCGACGCCTTGCTCGCCTGCTCCCCCCTCGGCCTCGACCTCGCCCAGCTCGCCGCCGCCGAGAACCGCCCGCCCGACGCCCTCCTCGCGCTGCTGCCGGCCGGCACCGCCCGCTTCAACGACAAAACCTGCTGGCTGATCGGCAATATTGCCCTCGACGCCCTCGGCCAGCGTGTCGAGGCGCGCCTCGCCAGGCACCACGCCGAACACCCCGACGAACTCGGCCTCGAGCGTGACCGCCTGCGCCGCATGATCGCCCCGCTGCTGCCCGCGCCGGCCTTCGCCGAATGGCTCGAGCACTGGCTCGCCGCAGGCCGGCTGGCCCGCAGCGGCGCCGCCTGGCACCTGCACGGCCACCGCCTCGAGCTCGACGCCCGCGACCGCCGGCGCGCCGACACCCTGCTGCCCTGGCTCCTCGACAAGCCCTTCGACCCGCCGTGGGTGCGCGACATCGCGCTGCGCCTCGGTGAGCCCGAAGCCGCCACCCGCGAACTCCTCAAGCGCCTCGCCGCCTGCGGCGAAACCTGCCAGGTGGTGCGCGACCTGTTCTACGCCCCCGCCGCAGTGCGCCAGCTCGGCGCGATCGCCGCCGAGCTGATGGAGGCCGACGGCTGCATCCGCGCCGCCGCCTTCCGCGACCGGACCGGCCTCGGTCGCAAACGGGCGATCCAGGTCCTCGAATACTTCGACCGGGTCGGCTACACTCGCAAGCTCGGCCGCGGCCACGACGAACAACACCGGATCCGCGGCGATCTGGCCGTGAATTGAATTGAACCTAGAAACGGTAGTTGGACGCGCCCAATGGTGCGTCTGGGCGGATGTCTGGCGCGAAGCGACAAAGCCGCAGGCTCATGCCTGCAAGGCGGAGCGACAAAGCCAGGCGCACGTCCAGGCGTGCCAGTGGGCGTGTAGCGCTCTCAACCTCCGGGGGAACATCGGCGAAGGTACTATCGCAAGTGTTCATGCTGTTCTCGAGATTGCGGAAAGCGGTCAACTGCCGTTTTTAGGTTTAAAGGAAGGGATGCGTCCCCCGGTGGGGCGACTGGTCTTCAAAACCAGGAGGGGCCGTCAAGCGGTCCCTGGTGGGTTCGACTCCCATTCTCTTCCGCCACTTTCTTCCGCCACCTTTCCCGCCACTCCTGCCGGCGACACCACGATGCCCCTGCTGCGCGGCTGCGACTTTCCCGACACCCTGCTCTACCACCCCGACAGCCACCTGTGGTTCGCCCCGTCGGGCGACGGCCGCTACCGGGTCGGCGTGACGCAGTTCGGCATCGCGCTGTCGGGCGAGATCCTGCTGTTCACGCCCAAGCCGGTGGGCGCGTTGATGGATGCCGGCCGCAGCTTCGGCCTGCTGGAGGCGGGCAAGACGGTCTTCCCGGTCAAGACGCCCTTCGCCGCGCGACTGGCAGAGGCCAACCCGGCCCTCGACCCCTCCGCCCGCAGCATGAACCGCGAGCCCTTCGCCGCTTGGCTGGTGACGCTGCAGCCCAGCGGCGAGATCCCGCCCGGCGCGCTGCTGCCCTGGCCGGAAGCCCAGCCGGAGATCGAGAAGATCATGGACCGCTACGCCTTCCGGGATCTGGCCGACTTCTCGGCGCCGCTGTTCCACGAGGACAACCGTGATTTCTGAACCGCCGGCGCCCCCGGCCGACAAGCTGGCCATTCTGGTGTGGGCCGCCGACCCGGGCCGGCCGGAACTCTGCGCGACGCCCTTCTACTTCGCCGCGGCAGCTGCGGCGATGGATGTGGAAGTGGAGATGTATTTCACCGCCCGCTCGGTCGAGCTGCTCCGCCAGGGCGTCGCCGAAGCCCTGCAGGCCGCCGCCGGCAGCGCCAAGTCGGTGGCCGACTTCCGCCGCGAGGCCGTCGGCTTCGGTGCAAGGCTGTTCGCCTGCCCGACGGCCCTGGCGAGCCACGGCGTAAGCGAGTCTGAACTGATCCCGGGCCTCGCCGGGCACGCCGGCGCGGCGGCCTTCATCGGGCGCACCCTCGACCCGGCCTGGCGGACGCTGAGCTTCTAAACCGCCCGGCGCCCGCTGATGGCGGATCAGCCCTCGGCCTTGTCCTGGCTCTTGCGGGGCCGGCGGGCCGGCTTCTTGCGAGGAGCTTCGTCGGCCGGCGCTTCGGCCACCGCTGGGGGGACCTCGACGGCTTCCGGCTTTTTCTCGGCTTTCTTGCGGCTGCTGCGGGCCTTCTTGGGTGCGGCAGCGGGGGTTTCCTCGGCGGGCGGCGCTTCAAACGCGGGCTCGACGGCGGTGGCGGTGGTTTCAGCAGGCGGCGCGCTGTCGGCCTTGGTGGAGCGGCGCCCCTTGCGACGCTTGTCCGCCTTGGCTGGTTCGGTTTCAGGGGCGGCCACCGGTACGGCTTCAATCACCGGCTCGGCGGGAGCCTCGGCCACCACTTCGGGCTGCGGGGCCACCTCGGACGGAGCCTTGCGGGCACCGCGCCCACTGCGCCGCGACGGGCGGCGGGTTTCAGCGGACTGTGCCTCGGCAGGCGGCGCCTCGGCGGGGATGGCCAGCGGCTCGACTGCCACCGGCTCAGCCTTCAACTGGCCACCGGCGCGGGTCACGAAGGTGCCGGATTTCTCGTCCCGACCCACCTCCAGCAGCCCGCGGGCCTGGGCCTCGTCGAGCAGGTTGCCGAAGGCCTTGAAGCCGAAGTAGGACTCGTTGAAGCCCGGCTGGCGGCGCTTGATGGCGTCCTTCAGCATCGAGGCCCAGATCTTGCCGGTGTCGCCGCGCTCGGCGATCAGCGCGTCGCAGGTCTCGACGGCCATCGTGACGGCGCGGGTGCGGCGGCTGTCGAGCTCCTCGCGGCGGCGCTTTTCTTCTTCGGGGCTGCGCCGCGACGACGGGGCCTGGGCCTCGCGAGGCTCGGGGCGGGCCGAAGCGTGGCGGGTCTCGCGCACCAGGTCGTCGTAGAAGATGAACTCGTCGCAGTTGGCGATGAGCAGGTCGGAGGTGGATTGCTTCACGCCGACGCCGATCACCTGCTTGGCGTTCTCGCGCAGCTTGGAGACCAGCGGCGAGAAGTCGGAGTCGCCGCTGATGATCACGAAGGTATCCACGTGGCTCTTGGTGTAACAGAGGTCGAGGGCGTCGACCACCAGCCGGATGTCGGCGGAGTTTTTGCCGGACTGGCGCACGTGGGGGATCTCGATCAGCTCGAAGTTGGCCTCGTGCATCGCCGCCTTGAAGCCCTTGTAGCGCTCCCAGTCGCAGTAGGCCTTCTTGACCACGATGCTGCCCTTGAGCAGCAGGCGCTCGAGCACCAGCTTGATGTCGAACTTTTCGTACTTCGCGTCGCGCACGCCGAGAGCGACGTTCTCGAAGTCGCAGAACAGGGCCATGCTGATGCTGTCGGGGCTGGACGCCATGGGCTTCTCCGGTTGGGGGGCGGGATTGTGAGCTTACGCCCGGTCAGACCTTCTTGACGAACTCCGACTTCAGCCCCATCTGGCCGAAACCGTCGATCTTGCAGTCGATGTCGTGGTCGCCGTCGACGAGGCGGATGTTCTTGACCTTGGTGCCGACCTTCACCACCGACGACGATCCCTTCACCTTCAGGTCCTTGACCACGGTGACGGTGTCGCCGTCCTGCAGCACGTTGCCCACCGCGTCACGGATCACCTTGACGTCCTCGGCCACCGCAGCGGCGACCTTCGGCCACTCGTGGGCGCACTCGGGGCAGACGTAGTTGTCGCCGTCCTCGTAGGTATATTCGGACGAACACTGGGGGCACTTGGGCAGGCTGCTCATGGGGATTCCTCTGGCGGTGATTCGGGTACGGCCGCGAAGATAACCCACAAGCGGCGTGGGGGCATACCTCCGGACGCAGAAAGTTCAGCTGTCGGCCTCGCTGCGGCGGCTCGCCAGCCAGCCGAACAGTGACAGCAGCGCCAGCCCGCCGCCGATCAGCAGGATGCCGGCCACCTCGCTGGCCTTGAAGGCCTCGCCCAGCGTGAGACGCGACGACAGGATCGCCACCACCGGCGTGCCGAGCACCGACAGGCTGGCCTCCCAGGCCGGCACGCGGCTCAGGATCCAGCCCCACAGCCACCAGCACATGGCCACGCTGGCCACCGACAGGAAGGTGAGCATCAGCAGGTAATCGGGCGTCCACGCGGTGGGCTGGCCGGGCACGAACACCATCAGCAGCAGGAGCGGCACCGAACCGAAGATCATCTGCCACATGGTGAGCACCAGCAGGTCGACCCGGTGGGCCTGGCGCAAACGCTTGATGAGGATCGTGCCGACCGCCCAGCACAGGGCCGCCGACAGGCCCAGCAGCTTGCTGGCCAGGCTGGTCTGCATGTTCCACGGCTCGATGATCAGCAGCAGCCCGCCGAGGGTGCTCACCGCCGCCAGCCACTGGCGGCCCTGGACGCGTTCGCCGAGCAGCGGCCACGACATCAGCAGGGTCCAGATCGGCATCGTGAAGATCAGCACTGAGGTCTTGCCCGGCCCGCCTTCGACCAACGCGGACGTTTGCAGGATCGTGAAGCCGGCTACCTGGATCAAGCCCAGCAGCACTGTCGCTCCCGGCGCGACCAGGGCCATCGAACGGCCGGTGAGGTGCACCGCCAGCACCAGCGCCAGCGCGCCACCCACCGCCCGCTGGGCCGCCAGCGAGAAGGGCGAGGCGTATTCGAGCGCCTGCTTGACCAGCACCCAGGTGTAACCCCAGGTGCACGACAGGACGACGAGGGCCAGCGCGGGCAGCCAGCGCTTCAGACCGGGGAAGGTGTTCATGGGAGCTTCTCGCGGGTGGGGTGGGCGCTCATGGCGAGGCCTCGCAATCCTGCGCCCGGGCGCGCTGCAGGCGGCTCTCCAGATCGGTGCGCCCCAGCTCGCGGGCTCGGGAACGCGCCGCGTCGAGGGTGGACGGGCGGCTGCAGCGCAGCGCCTCGACGAGCGGCGTCCAGTCTTCGGCCGGCAGCCAGGGCACCAGGCTCGCCACGGTTTCATCCGAATACGCCGGGCGCGGGTTGCGCCGGGCCTGCAACCAGGCCATGCGGCGGCGGCGCTCCGGCAGGCTCGGCACCGGCCCAGCGGCAAGGCCACGGGCCGCCTCGTCGAGCCAGTGGGGAAACAGCCCCTGGGCTTCAGCCTCGGCCAGCGCATTGCGGTCGAAGCGGGCCAGCGCATCGAGGAAGGCCGCCTTGCCGGCCGCCCAGTGGCGATCGGCAAAGTCGGCCACGCCCAGCGCAGCCGCTGGAGTTTCCTGCCCGCTGGCCAGCCCCGGGCACTCCGCCAGGTTCCTGAAGCTGCATTGCAGCGCCAGGGCGTCGAACAGCGCCTCGCCGGGCCCGGCGGGCTTGAACGTCAGGCCGCCGTCCGCCTTGAACTGGGGGATGAACACCTCGGCGGCCCGCTGGCCGCAGGTGCCGTAATCGACCTCCAGCGCGGCAAAGCCCGCCAGCCCGGCGCCGGCGAGGCGGATGGGCTGCAGCGGGCCGACCGGCACCTCACCCTCGACCGGCCGCCAGCCGCCACCCTCCCGCCACAGCGCGGCGACGCGCCAGGCGTCGGGGCAGGGCGTCAGCCGGTTCACACCCTGGCTGAAACTCTCCTCGTCGATGTACTCCCGCCCGCCACCGCTACCGCCGCTCACCAGCCATTCACAGGCCGCCGCACCGGGCCGCGCGAGGGGCTGGACGGCGTCGATGGAGGCCACGACGCCATCTGCGCCCTGCAGCGCCCCTGACACCGCCAGCGTCCGGCGCAGCCCGGGGCCGGGCCGGGGCATGCAGGCCAGCGGGGCCGGCTCCAGCTGGCGGCGCTTGGCCGCAGGCGCCGGCTTGACCCAGCCTTGGGCGAGGGCCAGCGCGACGCCGGGCGCGGGCTTCTCCAGCGCAAACTCGGCGGCCAGCCAGCGGGGCTGCGCGACCCGGCCCGCGCGGGCGGCCAGGAAGCGCAGCTTGGCGAGCAGATCCGGGTCGTGGTGATAGCGGCCGCGGTAGCTCAGGCGCCGGGCCTCGGGATCGTCGATGGGGCCCACCGACAGGGGCGCCACCAGCCATGTCGGCGCCCGCCGGGCAATGTCGGGCTGGTGCCGGGCGATCAGCGGCCAGACCCGCTCCAGGCCGGCCGGCTCCAGCCCGCTCAGCCAGTCGGCCCACTGGTGGTCGGCCGGGCGGTAACCCAGCGCGAACCAGCGCGGCCAGAGTTCGGGCGGCACCACGTAAAGGAAAGGGGCGTTGCCCGCCGGCGGCAGCGGCGCGGCGAGGCGGCCGGTGAGGGCCGTCCAGCGGGCCAGGCGGGCAGCGCGGTCCCTGACGTCGCGCCCGGCGAGGCGGGAATACCCCCAGCGTTCGAGCAGCGGCCCGAGTTGCCCGGCGAGCCGCGCAGGCGCCACCTGGGCGAGGGCCCAGTCGAGATCGGCCTGGGGCCAGTCGACGCTGGTGGCCAGCCATTCAGCGAGGATCGCGTCGTCATCCAAGGCTGATCGAAGCACGTCGGGCGGCACTGCCCGCAGCAGCGGGATACCCGCTGGCGCGCGCAGCGCATGGCGCACGTAGAGGCCCAAGGCCGCCGGCTCACCCCAGGGGCTGCGCAGCCCGGACGCCAACAGGCCTGCCGCCCGCGCCGGCGTGGCGGCCTGGATCACCAGCCAGGGCAGCACCGGCCGGCCGAGGCGCTGCTCGATGTCCTGCCATTCGCGTGCCGGGAGCTTGTCCGGCGAAACCCGGCCTTCGATCCGCAGGCAGCCCGCCGCGGACGGGCCGAAACTGCCCTCCCCCAGCCGGCCCCCGTCGCCGGCAAGGAGGGCCTTGGCCAGCCCGGCCTGCCCGCTGCACAGGGCATGCTCCAGCAGGGCGCTGGCCAGCTCGGGGTCGCTGGCGAAGGACGGCAGGGCCATCCGCCGGCCAAACAGCCCGGCCGTGCGGGGGGCGGAGGCGAGGGCGTAGGGCCACAGCGCGCGGGCCTTGTCCCGCGGCGACAGCGTGGCATAGGCGGGCTGATGCAGGAGGGTGTCGACGAGCTTCCAGGCACCCGCGGCAACGGCCACCCCCAGCGCGTCGGGGGGCGGGAAACCCGTGGGGGCCTCGGCGGCATCGCGCACCCGCAGGCGGGGATCGGCGCCGTTGGCGAGCAGCCAGCGGGCGGTGTCGTGCAGGCCGGCCCGGATCGTGTGGAGCAGCGGCGTGCCCAGCTGGCGATAGGCGTCGAGATCGGCACCGCGGCGCTTCTGGCGGGCCAGGAAGGCGATCAGCGCCGCCTCGTCGGCGTCGTCCGGGCTGAAATCGGGCGGCGGCGTGGGGGCTGAGCCTTCGGGCGCCAGGGCTTCCATCGAGAACAAGGCGTCCAGTGCCGCACGGGTGGCCAGCGTGCGCTCCACCACCGGCGGCGGCGCGGCGAAGGCAAATGTCGCCGGTGCCAGCAGCAACAGTCCGGCAAGGCAGGCGGGCAGGAGGCGCTGGCGCATCGCGGGTTCGCTGCGGCGCCGTCAGCCCATCAGGCTGACGA
This sequence comes from Zoogloea sp., assembly GCA_023150125.1. Classification (GTDB taxonomy): domain Bacteria; phylum Pseudomonadota; class Gammaproteobacteria; order Burkholderiales; family Rhodocyclaceae; genus Zoogloea. Next base: position 17,490 of record JAKLLM010000004.1, on the reverse strand, counting down.
TGAGCGGCGTGGTGAGCGCCGACAGCATGGTGGACAGGATCAGGCTGCCCGCCACCGGGCCTTCGAGCACCTTGAAGTGGCGCGCCATCAGATACACGTTGGCCCCCACCGCGAGCGAGGCGAGCAGCACCACCACCTGCGTCTCGAGGGGCGGCAGGCCGAGCAGCCGGGCCAGCAGCCACACCACCAGCGGCTGCACCAGCAGCTTCACCGCGGTGATCGCCACACTGATCTGCCAGCCTTCGCGGATGCCGTATTCGGCGAGGCCCATGCCGAGCACGATCATCGCCAGCGGCGCGGCAGCGGTGGCCACCATCGCCAGCGGCTGGTCGATGAGCTCGGGCACCGGCAGGCCGGTGAGGCCGAACAGGGTGCCGGACAAAATGCTCGCGACAATCGGCGTCGTCAGCACCGCCTTCACCGTCTTGACGAAACCGTGGGCGGTGAAGCTGCCGTGCCGCGCCCATTCCACCGACACGGTGACCAGGGTCCACAGGGTGAGCGAGTTGAACACCAGCACCAGCGCCACCGACGGCAGCGCCGCCTCGCCCAGCGCCACCTTGGCGAGCGGGATGCCCAGCAGCACGTTGTTGGAGAACACCCCGCCCAGCCCGAACAGCGACTGCCCGGCCCCGTCGAGCCCGAAAAACCTCCAGGCCACCAGGCGGCCGAGCACGAAGACGATCAGGCAGCTGCCGAAAAAGGCCGCCAACAGGCGTGCATCCACCGGCGGCAGCCGCGACAGGTCGCTCATCATGCGGAACAGCATCGCCGGCATCGCCACCGAGAAGACGAAGCGCGACAGGTTGTCCGACATGGTGGTCGGCCAGCCGGAGAAACGCATCAGCCCGTAGCCGACAAAAACCAGCGCGAACAGCGGTGCAGCCAGGGAAAGCTGGTGGAGAAAGGACGACATCGAAGAAAATCAGGGGCTTGCGCTCAGCAGGAGGCTGCAGGATAGCCGAAGCGCCGCCCGGGCGCTGTCCGCATTAGCCCTCATCCCCGGCCTTTCCGGCGCTAGTCGGCCGCCTCGGCGGGCGGGGCGACCTTGACCACCTCGGCCAGGGTCGTGATGCCGGCGGCCACCTTGAGCGCCCCCGACAGGCGCAGCGGCTTCATGCCCTCGCGGATGGCCTGTTCGCGCACCCGGGCCAGGTCGATCTCGCCGCCGATCGCTTTCTTGAGCTCCGGCGACATCAGCAGGATCTCGTACAGCCCGATCCGCCCCATGTAGCCGGTCATGCGGCATTCGATGCAACCCACCGGGCGGTGGAAGAGCTTGGGCCGCGGCGCCTTCCAGGGGGTGACGAGGTGGTCCCAGATCGCCTCCTCGTCGGGGGTCGGCGGGTGGGCTTCCTTGCAGTGCGGGCACAGGATGCGCACCAGCCGCTGGGCCATGATGCCGAGCACGGTGGCATTGAGAAGGTAGGCCGGCACGCCCAGGTCGAGCATCCGGGTGAGCGCCGCCGGCGCATCGTTGGTGTGCAGCGTGGACAGCACCAGGTGCCCGGTGAGCGCCGCCTGGATCGCCATCTCGGCGGTCTGCAGGTCGCGGATCTCGCCCACCATGATGATGTCCGGGTCCTGCCGCATCAGCGCCCGCACGCCCTCGGCGAAGCCCAGGTCGATGGCCTGGTGCACCTGCATCTGGTTGAAGGCCGGCTCGACCATCTCGATCGGGTCTTCGATGGTGCACACGTTCACCTCGGGGGTGGCGAGCTGCTTGAGGGTCGAATACAGCGTGGTGGTCTTGCCCGAACCGGTCGGCCCGGTGACCAGGATGATGCCGTTGGGCCGCCCGGCGATCGAATGCCAACGCGCCTCGTCCTGCTCCGAAAAACCCAGCTCGGCCATGTTGCGCACCAGCACCTCGGGGTCGAAGATGCGCATCACCAGCTTCTCGCCGAAGGCGGTGGGCAGCGTGGACAGGCGCAGCTCGACCTCCTTGCCGCTGGCCACGCGGGTCTTGATGCGGCCGTCCTGGGGGCGGCGCTTCTCGACCACGTCCATCCGGCCGAGGATCTTGATGCGGCTGGTCATCGCCGTGAGCACGCTCATCGGCATCTGGTACACCTGGTGCAGCACCCCGTCGATGCGGAAGCGCACCAGCCCCATGTCGCGCCGCGGCTCGATGTGGATGTCGCTGGCGCGCTGCTCGAAGGCGTACTGCCACAGCCAGTCGACGATGTTGACGATGTGCCGGTCGTTGGCATCGAACTGGCGGTTGCCCTGGCCCAGGTCAACCAGCTGCTCGAAGGAGGTCGCGCCGATGCCGTGGGCGCCGCTCGTCTGGGCCGCCTTCTTGACCGAGCGGGCCAGGTTGTAGAACTCGACCAGGTAGCGCGCCACGTCGGCCGGGCTGGCCACCACGCGGCGGATTTCCTTCTTCAGGATGCCGGCGACTTCCTTTTCCCATTCGCGCAGGAAGGGCTGGGTCGTCGCCACCACCACCTCGCGCAGGCCCACCTGGATCGGCAGCACTCCGAAACGCGTGGCATAGGCCGACGACATCACCCCGGTCACCGCCGCGAAGTCGATCTTGAGCGGGTCGATGCGCAGGTAATCCAGCTCGACCTTGCCCGCCAGCCACTCGGTCAGCTCCTCGAGCCCCAGCAGGCGATGGGGCTGCTGCAGCGCATGCCACTTCTGGCCGGCGATGACGGCCAGCGGATGGGCTTCGCCGGCCCTGTGGCGCTGGGCCAGCAACAAGGCATCGGCGTCGGCCCGCGCCACCAGGCCGTCGGCAACCAGCACATCGAGAATCTCGGCCAGACTCAGCCGGTGTTCGTGGGTGGCAAAGGAGGCGTGGCTGGACATGGAGAGCACCGGCTGACGGAAGCGGGCGACGCCGGAAGTGCGCCGCCCGCCCGAATACTACCCAGTCCGCCGATATTTATCCCGGCCTTGATCGCCTCGGCAGCGCTTCAGCGCCGCATCTCGCCCGACGGGCCGTGGCCACCGCCGAAACCATGCCCCTTGTCCGGGCCCCGCTGGGGCTCCCGGCCTGGCCCGCGATCCGGGCCACGATTGTCGGGCCGGGCGTCCGGGCCGCGGTTGGGCGGCATCCCGCCACCCGGCCCCATCGGAGCCTGCGGGCGCGGTGGCGGCGTGAAGCCCGGCGCCATCTGCGGCCCATTCCCCTGCCCTGGCCCGAAGGACGGCCCGCGCTCGAAGCCCCGGTCCGGACGGCGGTCGGGCTGGCGCTCTCGCCAGCGCTCGTGGCCGGGCTCGAACCCGTGCCGTGGTGGCGGAGGAGGACGCTGGATGATCACGGGAGGCGGCGAGCGCTGGATGATGACCGGCGGCGGCGTGTAGCTCCGCTGGATGATCACCGTGCCCGTCGCCGGGTAGCCGTAGCCCGGGTAGGGCGCCGGATAGGCGGGAGGATACTGCGCCGGATAGCGGCCGTCCGGCATCGGATAAGGGCCCGGGTCGACCGGGGCCACCACGCAGCCCGCAAGAGAGGTGGTCGCAAACAGGACGGCAAGCAGGCGTTTCATGACGCACTCCGGGGCGGATATTGCCCATTTAACGCCGGGCACTCCGTTTGGTCGCAAAAAAAATCTCTCGAAATGTTGCCGACCCTCTTGTCATTTATGTATAAATATACACTACAATGACAGCGTCACTCAACCAGCGGAGCCCACACCATGAAGACCATCCTGTCCTTCCTCGCCCTTGGTATCTTCGGCATCAACATGGCACTTGCCGCCGTCAACCTCAACACGGCCACAGCCAGTGACCTCGACGGCATCAAGGGCATCGGCCCGTCCAAGGCCAAGGCGATCATCGATTACCGCAGCAAGAACGGCCCCTTCAAAAGCGTCGAAGACCTGAAGAACGTCAAGGGTTTCGGCGAAAAGAGCATCACCAAGCTGAAGGGCGAGCTCACCGTCAGCGGCGCTGAAGGCGCCAAAAAGTAAGGCGCCTGTCGAGCCGCGTTGCCGGCCCCCTGCAGCGGCATCCGTGCCGCGCGGGGGCATGACGAAAGGCATCAAAAGCGCTATGGTTGCAGCAGGCCAGCCGCGACTTGCGTTCACGCAGGGGGCGGCTCAACCCCGTTCACCAGACCTACGGAGAACACCATGAAACGCCAGCGCCTCCATTGCCTTTCCGCCCAGCCGGTCAGCCTGCTGTTCGCCCTCTCCTTGTCGCTCCCCCTGTCGGCCTGTGGCCTGGGTGACAGCGGAAGCGCAGCCGTCACGGCCGCCAAACTCAAGGCCAGCGAGGCCGAGAGCGCCCGGGCGACGAAGGAAAAACTCGAACAGCAGATCGCCGACACCCAGCAACAGGCCGCCCAGCGTCAGAAGGAAATCGACGCCGCGACCCGCTGACGAACGGCCGGCAATCGGCCCCCCACGCCGGCTCGCCTGGCTCTACCAGCCAGAACGGCCGGGCAGCCCTTCAAGGAGCCCGGCGCAGGCACCACCGATGATGTGGCTCAGCCCTTGATCACCGTTTCGAGGGCTGCCAGGCACAAGGCCACGTTGGCCGGGCGGCTCGAATGCCCCATCAGGCCGATCCGCCACACCTTGCCGGCCAAGGCCCCCAGGCCAGCGCCGATCTCCAGGCCGAACTCCTGCAGCAGACGCGTCCGCGCTGCCGCTTCATCGACGCCTTCGGGCACCCATACCGAATTCAGCTGCGGCAGGCGGGCTTCCTCGCTCACCACGAAGCGCATGCCGAGGGCTTCCAGGCCGGCGCGCAGGCGCAGGTGGTTGTCGCGGTGGCGCGCCCAGGCGGTTTCCAGGCCTTCCTCGGCAAGGATCACCAGGGATTCGTGGAGGCCGTACAGCGGATTCACCGGTGCCGTGTGGTGATAGGTGCGCTTCGCACCGCTCCAGTAGCCCAGCACCAGGCCGAGATCCTGGAACCAGCTCGGGCAGGCGTTCTTGCGGCCCTTGATGCGCGCCACTGCGGCCTCCGAAAAGCTCACCGGCGACAGGCCCGGGGTGCACGACAGGCACTTCTGGCTGCCCGAGTAGGCTGCGTCGATGCCCCACTCGTCGAGCAGGACCGGCACACCGCCAAGGGAAGTCACGCAATCCATGATCGTCAGCGCGCCGTGGCGCCGGGCGATCGCCGCCAGCGCAGCCGCATCGGAGAGGGCGCCGGTGGAGGTTTCGGCGTGCACGAAGGCCAGCAGGGCCGCGTCGGGGTTTGCGGCAAACGCCTCTTCGACCTTGGCCGGGTCCACCGGCGCGCCCCACGGATCCTCCACGACCACCGCCACGCCCCCGAGGCGCCGGACGTTCTCGGCCATGCGGCCGCCGAAGACGCCATTCACGCAGACGATGACCTTGTCGCCCGGGCTCACCAGATTGACGAAGCAGGTCTCCATGCCCAGGGAACCGGGGCCAGAAACCGGAAAGGTCAGCTCGTTGCGGGTCTGGAAGGCGTAGCGGAGAAGGGTCTTGAGCTCATCCATCATCCCGACGAAGGCCGGATCCAGGTGGCCGACGGTCGGCCGGGCCAGCGCCGACAGAACCCGCGGAGGCACATCGGAAGGCCCGGGCCCCATCAGGGTTCGCACAGGCGGCTGGAAGGATCGGATCTCGGGTCTGTCGATGCTCATGGGTTCTCCTGATTGTCTGTTGGATCCCTGGAACAGGCGCGCTAGTGCGGCCGCCCAGTGGTGGCGATCATGCGGATGACCCGCACCGTATCCACGTCCGAGGCACGGTATGCCGATTTGACGAACTCCGAAACCTGGATGCTTTCCCCCTCTTCAAGACCTTCAGACAGCGTGGTCTCGTAGGTAAAGCGCAGGCACAGCTGTTCATCGTCGGGCTGTTCGAGCCGAATGGTGAGGCGACCGCCCGCGTGCTCTGCCGTTGCCGCGGACTCGAAACACACCCATTCCTGTGGTTTGAAGGTCACGGTGTCGAGGATGCAGGCGGAGCCGAAATGCAGCTCCCGCGTCACCCGACCTGGCGATTCCTGCCTGACCACACAGCGGTCGAGACCAGGGAGGAAGGCCACGGGCTCGTGTACCCGGAACATCAGCCCGGCCCAGACCTGTTCCGGACTCAGGATGGCGGCAAGGGGGTTCGTAGGGTCGTTGATCTCGACGATATGTTCGAAATACAAGGCTTGCTCCGGAGGTCAGCGGCACAGTGTATCGGTTCTTGCAGCCTGCCGTCAGCTCTTCCGGAGCCAGATTTCACGAGATTCCTGCAAAACAGGCCGACAGCCCCCGCCAGGCAGTGTGCTGCTTGCCTGGCTGTGGTTTGTTGTTCTTGTTTTTCTTTATATATATAAGACAACGTTAACTATGCTTCGGACCTTTCTGTGGATAACTAAATAAAAATCTTTTAAATCATGATCTTGAAATCTGTAAAACACTCTGGACAGAAGCCTCGTCAGACACGGGACAATTTGGGGATGAAATTTTCGTTTCCTGCCAGAGAGCCGCTTGTCCACATTTTGTGCCAGAACAATCCGACCTTTTGTGCACAGTCCGCTCAAAGCATGTGGGGAATCGGGTACTTCCGCGCGAAGTAGGCATAGGCCTTGCGCAGGCTGCGTTCCTGGACGACTTCGCACGCGGAGACGGCTTCGGCGATCTGATCCTTGAACATTTCGTGAAGCAGGTAGATGCCGCGGTGCGTACGCAGGAGCTCCGAAGCGATCGCGATGGCTTCTTCCTCGGGCAGTCGGGTGGCCCGGTTCACGACCTGGACGGTTTCCCTGTCCAGATCGATGAAGTCGAGCAGGTCGGTGATCGAGAGCATCTGAGTTGCCTCCAGGTCTTCAGGTGATGGTGAGCAAACAGGGGCAAGGTTTGCAGGGGGTTGTTACTAGTTTTTTTTTATATAAATAAAGTTTACGTTTACGCTCCGCGGGTTTCTGTGGATAACACTTAAAAATTCATTTTTATCAAAGGTTTGAACAACCCAAAAAGCTGTCGAGAAGTAACCGGAGGACGTGTGCGGCTTTTGTTGATGAAATTCCGCCTCGCCTTGCCGAAGGGCTTTGTGCACAATCTGCTCAGGCTTTTCTCCCGTGTTTGTCCCCAATCCTGATGGCGAGTTCGCGTTCGATGTGCCCTGTTCCACCTCAGTCGGGGTGCTGGGATCTGTTCTGTTCCGTTGTGGACAATTTCGGGGACATCGGCGTGTGCTGGCGTCTTGCGCGGCAACTGGCGGAGGAGCACGGGATCTCCGTGCGTCTGTGGGTGGACGACCTGCACAGCGCCGGGCGCCTGATCCCTTCTCTCGACACCGGGCAGGCCTCCCAGTGGGTCGACGGCGTGGAGGTGCGGCGCTGGGATGCGTCGTTCCCGGCAGTTGAGCCCGGGCAGGTGGTGCTGGCCGCATTCGCCTGCCGGCTTCCAGAGGTCTTCGTCGAGGCCATGGCGCGTCGTTTGCCCAGGCCGGTGTGGATAAATCTTGAGTACCTCAGCGCCGAAGGCTGGGTTGCCGACTGCCACGCGCTGCCGTCGCCCCACCCCCGGCTGCCGCTCGTCGAGCACTTCTTCTTCCCGGGCTTCGATCCGCGGACGGGCGGCGTCCTGCGCGAGGCCGGCTACGCCGCACGCCGTGCCGCGTTTCCGGTGAATGGGTTCCGCTCTGCCCTCGGGCTCCCGCCACCTGTGCCGGGCGAGCTGTGCGTATCCCTGTTTTCCTACGAGAACGCCGGGCTGGCGGGTTTGCTCGAGGCCTGGCGCCACGCCTCGCGCCCGGTGACGTGTCTGGTTCCGGAAGGCCGGGTGGTGGCCAGCCTGGCGCCGGCTCTCGGTGCCGGCCGCCTGGCGGTGGGCGACCGGTTCCAGCGTGGCGCGCTGACGGTGCAGGTGCTGCCCTTCGTCGAACAGCGCCGCTACGACGAGTTGCTATGGGCTTGCGACCTGAACTTCGTGCGAGGGGAGGATTCCTTCGTGCGGGCCCAGTGGGCCGCCAGGCCCTTCGTCTGGCACATCTATCCCCAGGACGAGGACGCCCACATGGTGAAGCTGGACGCTTTTCTGGAGCGTTTTGGTGCCGGGCTCGATGGCGGCCCGCGCCGCGCGCTCGCCGACTTCTGGCACGCGTGGAACCGTGGGCAGGGAGCGGCGGAAGCGTGGCCGGCGTTCGAGGCCGCCTTGCCTGCGTTGGCGGAGCACGGTGAGCGCTGGGCGGAACGGCTGGAGGCGGCCGGCGAGCTCGCCTCGAAGCTGGTGCAATTTTGCGAACTTAAGATAGAATGACAGGTTACGTATTCTCCGTGGCACGTGCCGCGTAAACAACCGTTCAGCAGGAAACAGCATGAAAACCGCAATGGAACTCCGCTCCGGCAACGTGATCATGGTGGGCAGTGACGCCCTCGTGGTGCAGAAGGCCGAGTACAACAAGTCTGGTCGCAATGCCGCCGTCGTCAAGATGAAGCTCAAGAACCTGCTGACGGGCGCGCCGTCGGAGTCGGTTTACAAGGCTGACGACAAGTTCGAGATCGTCGTCCTCGACCGCAAGGAAGTGACCTACTCCTACTTCGCCGATCCGATGTACGTTTTCATGGACGCCGACTACGAGCAGTACGAAGTCGAAGCCGAGAACATGACCGACGCGCTCAAGTACCTGGTCGACGGCATGCCCTGCGAAGTGGTTTTCTACAACGGCAAGGCGATCTCCGTGGAGCTGCCCACCACCGTCGTCCGTGAAGTCGAATACACCGAACCCGCCGTCAAGGGCGACACTTCCGGCAAGGTCCTGAAGCCCGCCCGCATCGCCCCGAGTGGTTTCGAGCTGTCTGTCCCGGCCTTCGTGGAAATCGGCGACAAGATCGAGATCGACACCCGCAGCGACGAGTACCGCAACCGGGTCAAGTAAGCCCCCGCGCTGCAGGAAATCCGCAGAATCCCTGCCCAGGTGCTTTGCCGGGCGGGGATTTTTCTTTTCCGGAGCGATGCTGCGCAAGCAGGCGTGGCTTTTTTTGGCCACCGAGTCATCTTGCGGCCGTACCGCTGCGTTAGGATGGCATGCACATGCTTCACGGACGCTTTCGGTCTGCCTGAAAACCCGTTTTCACTATCCTGCTGGAGATCTTCCGATGAATACCCGTTCCCTGCTCCTCGCCACCCTGATTGCCGTTGGTCTCGCCGCCTGTTCCAAGAAGGAAGAGCCCGCTCCCGCCCCGGCGCCCGCTCCGGTTGTCGATGCCGCCAAGGAAGCTGCCCAGAAGGCTGAAGAAGCTGCCAAGCAGGCCGCGGAAGCCGCCAAGGACGCCGCTGGCGCTGCCAAGGAAGCTGGCAAGGAGGCCGTTGACGCCACAAAGGAAGCCGGCAAGGAAGCTGTCGATGCGACCAAGGACGCAGCCAAGGATGCCGTGGCTGCCGCCAAGGAAGCAGCCGGCGCTGCCAAGGAAGCGGGCAAGGAGGCTGTCGCCGCCACCGCCGATGCCACCAAGGAAGCCGCCGACAAGGCCAAGGCCGCCGTCGGCAAGTAAGCGCCGTCGTCATCTGTCGCAAACCGGGCCTTCGGGGCCCGGTTTTTCTTTTAGCGCTTCATCGCTGCCATGGCCCTAAAATCCACGATCTTCCGAGCCACCCTCAATGTGTCCGACCTGGACCGTGGGTATTTTGCCGAACACACGCTGACCCTGGCGCGGCATCCGTCCGAGACCGACGAGCGGATGATGGTCCGGATCCTCGCCTTTGCCCTCCATGGCGACGAGCGCCTGCAGTTTGGGCGTGGCATCTCCACCGACGACGAACCGGCCCTGTGGTTGAAGGACGATTCCGGCCGCATTCTCCGCTGGATCGAAGTGGGTTTGCCCGATGAGCGCCTGCTTCGCCGCGCGTGCGGCAAGGCCGACGAAGTGATCGTGCTGGCCTACGGCGGCCGGGCGGTGGATGTGTGGTGGCAGAAGGATGCCGCCAGCCTGTCGAGCCTGCCGAAACTCCGCGTCCTTGCCCTGGCTCAGGAAGATTCCCGTGCCCTCGCCGGGCTGGCCGAACGCAACATGGAACTCAGCTGCACCGTCCAGGACGGGCAGATCTGGTTTTCGTCCGGCGATACCACCCTCAGCATTACCCTTCGCTCCGTCTTTCCCGCCTGACGGACACCCCTCCAAATACCCACTCCGGGCAATTAAATGCCCATTCCGGGTGGGTGGAAATCCATCACTGCCACATTGTGAATTGCGTCACAAGAGGAGCCGCTTTGAATAGCGGCTTTTCTTCGGGTATTTAGCATAATCTGACAATTCATATGTCAGATTGTATTTCAGATATCTGACCCAAAACGGGTATGCGCGCTTTCGGTATTCGCGCGCTTATGTGTCATTGAGATGCGAGCCGGGATTTCCGATGACGACAGCGATTCTGTTCGTTACCAACGATGCCGCAATCGTTCCGCCAGGTCTGGCCAAGGTGGCCAAGGTGACCAATTCGGCGGACGAGGCCCTGAGCCTGTGCGCGGCGTTCAGGTATGGCGCGGTGTTTTGTGATGCGGCTCCGCTGGCCAATGGCGGCAGCGGGTTCCGGCTGGGGCGCCAGATGCGTCGGCACGGGATCTCGACCCCCCTGTTCCTGATGACGAGCTCGATCATGTCGGGCATGGAAGGGGTGGCGACGGCTTCCGGTGCGACGGCATCGATCAGCCGCACCGCGACGGCAATTCTGGATGCGCTCAAATCGGTCGGTAATGCGGTGACGAGCTCGGGGCTGCCAGGGGCGCTCGAGCGGCCGCTTCCGGAAATAGACATCGTCATAGAACGGGCCCGGATCATATTGAAGAAATATGCCGGGCCAGTGGCCAGCATGATGATCGACGACGTGCTGGACGATCTCTATCCGAAATACCCCGGTGGTATTGCCGTCGATGTATTCACCCAGGCCGTGGCCGCCCACGTGAGCGGTGACAAAGCCCGCGCCGATTTCCTTGCCGAATTGCTGGATTGATTCCAATTGCCATGACTGCCTTCAAGAAGCTCTCCCTTTCATTTCAATTCATCGTATTGCTGATCGGCCTGGCATGTATTGCTGCCGTGGCCAGCTATCTGGTCGGATCGTCCGTCTATGTCAGCGAAACCCGCAACCAGGCGCGGACCGTGGCCGACATGGTGGATAACTTCGGGCAATGGGCGAGCCGCTACCGGGGCATCTGGGTGAAGGACGACCCCCGCGACCCGAAGCTCGAGGTCGGCAGCTTCCTCGAGCGGGAGCTCTCGACGGCCCAGGGGGCAAATGATTCCACCACCGCGCCCAACGCGGCGGCCTTTCACCGCAAGAATCCGGCCCTGGTGCAGCGGGAACTGTCCGACATCACGATCGCCTCGCCGGCGAAGGCAAAGTTCCGCATGACGTCCGACCGCTACATGAACCCCAACAACGCGCCGAGCGAGTTCGACAAGGTCGCGATGAACGCGATCCGCGAATCTGGCGCCTCCGAATACAGCGAGGTACGCGGCGGCCAGCTGCTGTATGCCCGCCGGCTGGTGGCCGACAAGGGCTGCATGCGCTGCCACGGTTCCCCCGCAGCGGCGCCGGCGGCCGTCACCGCGCTGTATCCCGGGCCCCAGGGCTACGGCTATGAGGAGGGCAAGCTGGCTGGCGTGATCAGTGTGGCGATCCCGCTGGAATTCAGCCTCGCCGACTTCGTGCAGCGCTTCGACAACCAGGTGTGGATGGCCCTCGCCGCGATGGGCCTGGGGGTTGCCGGCCTGCTGGTGTTCATCCGCCAGCAGGTGATCGTGCCGGTACGCCGGGTGCGCGAGTTCGCGCTGGCGGCGGCCAATTCCGAACCGGGTGCGCAGGTCGAAAAGGTGGATTTCATCGAGGGCGAGCATGTCTCCCGCAACGAGATCCACGAACTCAACACCGCCGTGAAGGCGATGCATACGTCCATCGACTATCTCTACCGCCGTCTGAACAAACGCTGAGGACCATCATGGAAAACCCCGACTTCCTTACCATTGTCAGGATGCTGGCAATCTATCTGCATGTACTCGCGCTGGCCATCGGCGCAGTGGCGGTAGCCTTTGGCGATTTCGCGATCTTTGCGCGGGATCGCATCGACATGAACATGCTGGGCAGGGCTGCCTCGGTGGCCACCCTTGCCCTGGTCGTGCTGTGGATCACCGGCCTGGCGGTGATCGGCATGGATACCGGCTTCGACACCGAGCTGCTGGCCACCAAGCCCAAGCTGCTGGCCAAGCTGAGCGTGGTGACGGTCCTGACCGTCAACAGCCTGGGCCTGCACCTGATCGCGTTCCCGCGGATGGCGACGCCCCAGGCCGACCCCCAGCAGGCCGCTCTGATGCCGGTCATCTTCGGTGCGATCAGCGCCACGTCGTGGCTTTACGCCGCCTTCGTCGGTGTCGCCAAGCCGGTTGCCGCGATGCTGGGGTACACCGGCTTCATGGGCTTGTTCGCCGGGCTGACGCTGGCCGGCATCGGCTTTGCGATGCTGACGGTGCGTCCGCGGCTCGCCGCGCGGCTCGAGCGTGCCGAAGCCTCGCTCGGCGCCCTGAGCCCGGGCTGAACGAGGCCTATTTCCAGTCGCCCCGCAGCTCCGCCACCTGGAGCTGCAGGCCCGGCAGGCAGATGCGCTCCGGGGGCAGGGCCGGGCCGACGGCCAGTTCGATCCGGCTGAACAGGCCGCGGCGCAGCGGGCGGCTCAGGGCCGGGCCGTCCTTGCGCGAGAACATGCTGCCCCACATCCCGCGTAGCGCCATCGGCACGACCGGCACCGGGTTGGCATCCAGGATGCGCGTGATGCCCGGCCTGAAGGGCGAGATCTCACCGTCGAAGGTGATCCGCCCCTCCGGAAACAGCCCGACCAGCTCGCCCGCCGCGAGGGCGCTGGAGACCTCGGCGAAGGCCGCCTCCATCATCGCCGCATCCTCCTTGGCGGGCGCGATGGGGATCGCCCGGCTGTGGCGGAACACGAACGACAGCACCGGCCAGCGGAAGATCCGGTGGTCCATCACGAAGCGGATCGGCCGCCGGCACGCCGCCGAGATCACCAGCGCGTCGACGAAGCTCACGTGGTTGCAGACCAGCACCGCCGGGCCGTCCTCGGGGATGTGCTCGAGGCCGCGGGTGCGCAGGCGGTATACCGTGTGGATCAGCATCCAGACGATGAAACGCAGCAGGAACTCCGGCACCAGCCGGTAGATATACACCGCCACCGCAGCGTTCATCACCGCGGCCACGCCGAACAGCGCCGGGATCGACAACCCGGCGCTCAGCAGGCCACCGGCAGCCAGGGCGCCGGCCACCATGAACAGGGCGTTCATGATGTTGTTGGCGGCGATCACCCGGGCCCGATGCGCCGCCGCCGAACGGCTCTGCATCATCGCGTAGAGCGGCACGATGAAGAAGCCGCCGAACACCCCCAGCATCAGCAGCGCAACCAGCACCCGGACGACGCCCGGCTGGGCGAGCACCTCGGCGACCGCCAGCGGTGCCCCCGCCGGCAGGCCGGCCGGCGAGGCGAAGGCCAGGTCCAGCCCGAAGATCGTCAGGCCGATCGAGCCGAAGGGCACCAGGCCGATCTCGATCTGCCCGCCCGAGAGCTTTTCGCACAGCAGCGAGCCGAGGCCGATGCCCACCGTGAAGGTGGCGAGCAGCAGCGTCACCGTGCCTTCGCCACCGCCGATCACGCTCTTGGCATAGGCCGGAAACTGGGCCAGAAACAGCGCGCCGTAGAGCCAGAACCACGAGATGCCGAGGATCGCCAGATACACCGGCTGGTTCTCGCGGGCGAAGCCGATGTTGCGCCAGGTTTCGGTGAGTGGGTTGGGATTGACCTTGAGGCCGGGTTCCGGCGCCGGGGCGGGCGGCACGCCGCGGCTCGTGAGGTAGCCGGCGAGGGCCACCATCAGGCCGGCGGCGGCGATCCACAGCGCGCCGTGCTCGGCCGCCGCGAGCATTCCGCCGGCCAGCGTGCCGAGCAGGATCGCCACGAAGGTGCCGGCTTCGACCAGCGCGTTGCCGCCGACCAGCTCGTCCTCGTGGAGATGCTGGGGCAGCAGCGCGTACTTGACCGGCCCGAACAGGGTCGAGTGGCAGCCCAGCAGGAACAGCGCGCCCAGCAGCACCGCCAGGCTGTGCAGCACGAAGCCGGCCAGCGCGACCAGCATGATGGCGATTTCCAGCACCTTCACGAGGCGGGTCAGGCGCGCCTTGTCGTATTTGTCGGCGAGCTGGCCGGCGGTGGCCGAGAACAGGAAGAAGGGCAGGATGAAGATGCCCGCCGCCAGGTTGGCCAGCAGCGCCGGCGCGATCGTCGTCCAGCTCGCCGCCTGGAAGGTGAGCAGCACCACCAGCGCGTTCTTGAACAGGTTGTCGTTGAAGGCGCCCAGGAACTGGGTCAGGAAGAAGGGCCGGAAACGTCGTTCGCGGAGGAGGCGGAATTGGCTCATGCAGATTTCCGATCGAAGATGCGGCGTGTCTCGAAGATGCTGGCGGCGAGGTGCCGGCGGCCGGCGCGGAGCTGGCGCTTGAGCACGAAGTCGAAGAGCAGCGGATTGTGTTCGCGCAATGTTTCGAGCACCGGCAGCGCGGCCTCGGGCAGCAGCTTCTCGGCGGCCAGCCGGCACAGCGAGACCAGCGGCAGGATGCCGGGCAGTGGGTAATCGGTGCCGAACAGCAGGCGCGGGTGCCAGTCGTCCCGTTCGATCAGCTGGCGCAGGGTGGACAGCTGGCGGTTGCGTAGGGTGATCGCCGAGATGTCGCCGAACAGGCGGCCTTCGTAGCGGGCTTCGCCCATCAAGCGGGTGAACAGGCTGAAGCTGGACACCCGCGGGCCGTGTTGGCCGCGGTCTTCGTCGTGGTCGTCGCCGAGGCTGGCGCAGTGGGCGACCACCACCCGCACGCCGTGGTCGAGGGCCCGGCGCAGGCGCAGCGGGTTGCCCCAGCCGGCTTCGCCGGCGCCGTGGACGGCCTTTTCTTCGCCGGCGTGGGTGATCAGCGGCAGGTCGAGGCGGGCCAGGGCGCGGTAGAAACGGTCGCAGGCCGGCGTGGCTGGGTCGATGCCCATCGCCGGCGGCAGCCACTTGACTGCCCGGGCGCCGTCGCGGGCGGCGTCTTCGAGGGCCTCCACGCAATCCTCGCGCAGCGGATGGATCGAGCAGGCCCACTCGAAGTAGGCCGGGTGGGCCCGGGCCACGTCGCGGGCGTGGTGGTTGGGGACGTGGAAGGCGGTGAGCTCGGGGTGCGGCCGGCCGGCGCGGTCGTGGGTCTGCTCGAAGGCGAAGAGCAGCAGCTTGAAGCCCGGCTGCATGCCGTCGGCGAGGTTGTGCAGGCGTTCCAGGTAGCTCTGGTCTACCCGGCCCGGCGCCTGGTGGGCGCAGCCGGCATTCAGGTAGAACAGGCGCTGCAGGTATTCGGTGGGGTGCAGCGGGCTCAACATGCGCGGGTTGATCCGGATGCCGCTGCCCCCGTCGCCGATGCCGGCCAGGTGGGCATGGCAGTCCCACACCTGGGCTGCATCGATGCCGTCCCAGGCGGCGCGGACGATGTCGTGCCCGGCGATGGCGGGCGGCAGGGCCGCGTGGCAGGGGTTCCACAGCTGCTGGCGGGCGAACACGCTGCCGCCGAGGCCAAGGATGGCGGCGCCCACCGCGCCGGACAGGAAGCTACGGCGCTTCATCGCGGGCGCCTGTCATGAATGCGGAAAGCCACGGCCAGCGCGGCGCCGATCAGCAGGCCGCCGAGGTGGGCCGCCCAGGTGACGCCGATGCCGGCCGGCAGCAGCGCCGACCCGCTGCCGGTGGCGGCGTCGAAAACCAGCTTGCCAAGATAGACGATGCCGAGCAGCCGGCCGGGCGTGCCGCCCTCGACCACTGCAGCGGCGACCAGCACGCCGACCAGCCCCGACAGCCCGCGGTAGCTTTCCAGCCCGGGCGCAGCCACCAGCAGGAACAGCGACAGCAGCGGGGCGACGAGCGGCAGCGCGGCCAGCCAGCGGCGGACGGGCCTGCCGATGATCACTCCGATGGCCGCGGCGGCGGCCAGGTTGCCGGCCAGGTGCAGCCCCGACCAGTGGCAGAACTGGCCGGTCCACAGCCGCCACGGCTCATCGTGGCCGATGGCTCCGCGGCGCCATTCGACGGCGTCGCCGGGCAGCAGGTTGGCGGTGACGAGAAGCATGGCCAGCAAGCCCAGCAGCAGGCGTTCAGCCGACACGGCGCTTGCGCAGGGCAGCCAGCGCCGCCAGCACGCCGAACAGGCCGAGGCCGGCGAGATCGCTTGCACCGCCACCGCTGTAGCCGGGTTTGTTCACCACATGGGCGACTTTTTCTTCCTTCACCCTGACCTTGAAGTTCTCGAGCTGGGCGTCGAGCTGCGGGATCAGCGTGTCGATGGCCTGCCGGTAGCCTTCGCCACGGGCCTCGCGGGAGGCCTCGCTGAACTTCACCAGCGGCGAGCTGCCCTTGATCTGGCTGGAGCCGGGCGCGCGGAACAGCAGTTGGCGGCTCTTCACGTCGAACACCGAGGCGTCGACGAGGGTGTTCACGTCGTACTGGCTGCCATTCACGAAATAGCCGCCGACGATGGTCCAGTAGAAGACCGACAGCCGGTTGCTGTCGCTGAACTGCACCTGGTCGTAGGACAGCAGCGCCACCACCTCCACGTTGAACATCTGCGCCGCCTGCTGGAGGTTGTCGAAACCGCCGCGGGCGCGCAGGTAGGTGGTGGGGATCACCTCGATGGCGGCGATGTAGGGCCGGCTGGCGAAGGCGTCCTTCACCTTGCGCAGCAGGCGTTCGCGCTCGGCCTCGGGCAGATCGGCGGCGCGCTCGCCGGGCACGAAGGCGATGCCGACCCGCAGGGGCAGCTTCAGCTCGGGGGTGCTCGGGGTGAGCGTCGGCTGCTCGCCCTTCGGGTAGAGGTAATCGACCACCGTGGCGCGCTGGGCCTGCCTGCCCTGGTCGAACCAGGTGGCGCAGCCGGTGGCGATGACAGGCGCGAGCAGCAGCGCGGCGAGGGTTTGGTTCATGGCGTGCCTCCGGGTTCAGGCCTTCTCGGCCATCTGTTTGAGGGTGACGTAGTCGATCTTGCCGGTGCCGAGCAGTGGCAGGGCGTCGACCTGGATGATCCGCCGCGGCACCGCGATCTCGGGCCAGCCCCCGTCGCGGGCGGCCGTCTGCAGACGCTCGCGGGTGAGCTGCGGGTCGGTCGAGAACAGCAGGATGGTCTCGCCGCGGCTGGCGTCGGGCTGGGTCGACGCAGCGTGGGCGGCGCCGGGCGAGGCGGCGGCGGCGAGCTTCTCGACGGCCTCCAGCGACACCATCTCGCCGGCCACCTTGGCGAAGCGCTTGACCCGGCCGACGATCTTCACGAAGCCGTCGGCGTCCACGTCGACCACGTCGCCGGTCTCGTACCAGCCCTCTCCGGCCGCCGACACGGGCGCCTGCAGCACGCCGGGGTTCTCGAAGCGCAGGTAGCCGGACATCAGGTTGGGGCCCTTCACGTGGAGCATGCCGCCCGCTGCGATGCCCGGCACTGGCAGCAGCCGATGCTGCAGGCCGGGGAGGAACTGCCCCACCGTGCCGCTGCGGAAG
>JAKLLM010000354.1:3115-5035 GCA_023150125.1 Zoogloea sp. | reverse complement strand
AATGCGACAGTCGCTTCAAGGCGTTCAGGAGACGTTGGAAATCAAGCGCTTTCATCGCAAGCCTCCAGACTCTGTTTTTGCTGTACATACAGACAGCTCATTGAGAGTCCGGTTCCACAGGCAACGGTGACATAGCCTTCACCTTTCGCCCTTCCGTCGCTCACACACGCCCGTCCTACAACGCTCGGTGATTCCGAAAAGCCCCTTCCGGCTCGGCGGGGTCGCCTTTCTTGCCTACTTCTTTGGCGACGCAAAGAAGTAGGGCGCCCGCCGGGGCGCGACCCGGCCAACGAAACATCAAACCCGAGACAAGCGTCTGGTCCCCATCAGCGAAAAGAAAACTGAAAGGGGTAGTCGAGTCCCGCCCAGGCCAATGAAACGTCAAACGACGGAAAGCCGCTGGTCCCCATCAGCGAAAATCAAACTGCAAGGTTCGCTCTGCCCACCCCGCATCGGAAATACTCCCCCCGACGCAACCATTGCTCCAACCCGGAGCAATGTTTCTCCTCCCAACAGCAACATTGCTCCGCCGGACAGAAACATTGCTACCGCACCGAGCAATGTTTCTCCCGCCAGCACCAACATTGCTGCTTTTTGGTGCAACGTTGGTGGTGTCGAGTAGAAACATTGCTACGCCGGCGAGCAATGTTTCTACCCGCGGGAGCAATGATGCTGCTTTTTTGTGCAATGTTGGTGGGTGCACATAGCAACATTGCTCGCCGCCAGAGCAATGTTGCTAGCTGGAAGAGCAAATCTTGCTCCTCCGGGCTTCAATACCCCTTGAAGCCCTTCAGCAAAAACACATGCACTTCGCGCCGGAAGTCCCGGTGGATGGGCACGACGACCTTGCCCAGGCTTTCGCTGGACTCGAAGCGGGCGGCGATGTCGGGGATGGCGGGTTTGCGGCTCACGTAGATCACGTCGCGACCTTGCTTGTCGGCGAGGCTGGTGGTGAGCTCGTAGTGGTCGCGGGGCAGGCCGTCGGGGTTCCAGGCGGCGTACTGGGTGGGCTTCAAGCGGTAGAGCAGCTGGGCGATGAGCTCGCGGTCTTCGGCCACCAAAATGGCCTCGGGGTGGGCGGCGGTGTAGTGGCCCACGCCGTCGGCGAGGTTCAGCCAGCCGCGGGCGCGTTTGTAGGGGTCGTTCCTGGCGGTGAGCTCGGTGCCGGTGGCGCGGGCGATGTCCGGCCAGTGGTAGGCACCGACGGCCGCGACCAGGTTGACGACCACCCCGGCCACCACCCAGCGCGGGCTCCGGGGCAGGAACACCGCAGGCACCAGCAGGCAGGCGGCCACGAAGACCGGCGCCGCCCAGTTGCCGTTGGCCCGCCCGGTGAGGGCCTGGGCGCTCACCAGCAGCAGCAGCGGCAGGATGAAGATGAGCAGGGTGCGGTGGGCCCGGTCGCGCCACAGCCCCAGGCTGCGGGCCAGGGCCCAGGCCAGCAGCGCGCCCGCCAGCGGGCCGAAGGACAGCCACTGGGCGCCGATGAACTCGCCCAGCTGCCCCGGGTGCCAGCCGCGCTCGCCGTGGCCGACGCGGGTGATCTCGGCGGTGTGGCGGAAGGTGGGGAAGTCGTGGGCCCAGTTCCAGTAGAGGTTGGGGCTGAGGATGGCGAGGGCCAGCAGCACCGCCACCCAGGGCTGGGGGCGGGCCAGCCAGTGGCGGTGGCGGGCGTCGAGCACGACCAGCAGGAGCGCCGAGGGCAGGAAGGCCGCCATGGTGTACTTAGACAGCAGCCCGACGCCGATCACCGCGCCGCAGGCCAGCCAGTCGGTCCAGCCGTCGCGCTCGAGGGCGCGCAAGAGGAAGAGCAGCGCCAGCGACCAGCACAGGAGCAGCGGCGCGTCGGTGGACACGAACAGCCCGAGGGCCGCCACCAGCGGCATCGACATGAAGCCCAGCCCGGCCCAGAAGCCGACC
>JAKLLM010000354.1:0-3101 GCA_023150125.1 Zoogloea sp. | reverse complement strand
GTAGAGCAGCAGCGAAGGCAGCTTGATGGCGATCAGGCCGTTGCCGAGCAGCGCGGTGCTGGCGGCGATCAGCGCGGCGATCACCGGCGGCTTCGAGAAGTAGCCCCAGTCGAGGGCCTGGGACCAGGTCCAGTACTGGACCTCGTCTACGTACAGGTCGATGCCCAGGTGCTGGATCACCCACAGCCGGTAGGCGGTGAGCAGTGCCGTGATGAAGGCCAGCGTGGGGGCGAGGCTGCGCTCGCTCACGGCTTGATTCTCACCAGCACCACGCCGCCCTGGCGGAAGACGGTGTCGACATTGGCGTCGGCGGGCAGGCGGTCGGCGCGGGTCAGGGCCAGCTGGCCGGGCTGCGGGTCGCCCTTGAGGGTGACGGCCTGGCGATAGACGCTGAAGCTCGGCGCGGTGGTGAAACGCCAGAAGACGACGTTCTCGCCCAGCTCGCGGGCCTTCAGGCCGGCGGCCTTGATGGGGCCCTGGGCCAGCTCGCCGACGTAGGGCACCACCACCGCGGCCAGCAGGCCGGCCTGCAGCGCGGCGGTCACGCCGAGCTTGGCGAGCAGCGGCACCCGCGGGAACAGCACGAACAGCCCCCACACGACGAGGCCGCCCACGGTGAGCGCGATGTAGCGGACATCCGCCACCTCGAGGGCGCGGCCCAGCTGGGCCCGGTAGAAGCCGTCGCCGAGGGTGCTGCGGGCGAGGGCATCGAAGATGTTGGGCAGCAGCGGGAAGAGCACGAACAGCAGCATCGGCGCCACCAGGTGCGGCCAGGCGCGGCGCACCCATTGAGCCTGCAGGCCGGCCAGCACGAACAGCGGGGTGCAGCCGTACAGCACGTAGTGGGGCAGTTTGGTGCCGGACAGCGAGAAGAAGCCCAGCACGAAGGCGAACCACAGCCACAGGAAACGCTGGAGCGGGTCTTTGAAGGCCTCCCGCAGCTTGCCGAGGGCCATGAAGAACAGCCCGCTCCACGGCAGCAGCAGCAGGGGCACCGCCAGCACGTAATAGAAGGCGCTGCCGCCGTGGCCTTCGAGCGAGCCCGAGAAGCGCTGCACGTTGTGGCGCATGATGAAGCCGTCGATGAAGTCCTGGCCGTGGCGCGCGTAGGCGTGGATGTACCAGGGCGCCACGATGGCGACGAGCAGCAGCCAGCCCAGCGGGTTGAACACCATCCGCGCCCAGCGCAGCCATTCGCCGCGGCTGGCGCAGTAGAGCAGGCTCACCGCGGCCGGCACGATGAGGGCGACCGGGCCCTTGGTGAGGGCGCCCAGGCCCATCCACAGGAAGGCCCGCAGGAGTGGGGCGCGGGCGCCGCTTTCGAGGTGGCGCCAGACGTCGAACAGGGTGAGGGCGAGCAGGCAGTTGAGCAGCGCGTCGGCGGTGGCCGCGCGGCCGATGGCGAAGGGGCCGAGGGCGGTGCTGGCGACGGCCAGGGCGATCAGCGCCGCGTCACGGCCGAAGCGCTCGCGGGCGAAGTGCCAGGTGGCGTAGCTCCACACGATGGCAGCCAGCGCCGAGGGCAGCCGGAAGGCCCACTCGCTGGCCCCGAAGACCAGGTAGCCCAGCGACTGCAACCAGTAGATGAAGATCGGCTTGTCGAAGCGGGGGGCGCCGTTGAGGTAGGTGAACAGGAAGTCGCCCCGCTCGAACATCTCGCGGGTGGCCTCGGAGAAGGCGCCTTCGTCCACGTCGAACAGCGGCGCGCCGCCCAGGCACAGCAGGAAGGAGAACAGCGGCAGGGCGAAGATCAGGCGGCCAAGGAAGGTGCCGGCGAGCCGGCCGCCGGCAGGCGGGGTTCCGTTCATGGGGCTCAGGCGGCCTTGCCGTGCCAGCCTTCGGCGTCGGCCAGCGGTGCCCTTTCGCGGGCCACGTAGGCCTGGCTCTGGCCGGATTCGAAGTAGACGCGGGTGAGGAGCTCGGCCAGCACGCCGGTGGTGACCATCTGGATGCCGGCGATCACGAAGAAGAAGCCGCCGAAGAACATCGGCCGGGTGCCGATGGAGGCGCCGGTGAAGAGCTTGAGGCCGGTGAGGTAGGTGAGGATCAGGATGCCGAGCGCACCAAGACCAAGACCGATGCCGCCGAAGAAATGCCCCGGGCGGGTACGGAAACGCATGAAGAAGTAAACGAAGATCAGGTCGAGGATGACCCGGAAGGTGCGCGAGATGCCGTACTTGGATTCGCCGAACATGCGCGCGTGGTGGGTGACGACCTCTTGCGCGATCTTGCGCGGGGTGGTCACGGTGGCCAGCCAGGCGGGGATGAAGCGGTGCATCTCGCCGTACAGGCGTACGTTCTTGATGGCGGTGGCGCGGAAGGCCTTGAGGGAGCAGCCGTAATCTTGCAGGTGCACGCCGGTGATGCGGGCGATCAGGCGGTTGGCGATCTTGGAGGGGATCTTGCGCAGGATCATCCCGTCCTTGCGGTTCTTGCGCCAGCCGGCGACGAGGTCGAGGTCTTCGCGCAGCAGGCGGCCGACCATGCGCGGGATGTCGATGGGGTCGTTCTGCAGGTCGCCGTCCATCGTGACGATCACGTCGCCGCGGGCGGCGTCGAGGCCGGCCTGCATCGCGGCGGTCTGCTTGAAGTTGCGCATCAGCGCGACGACGCGCACGTGGGGGCCGTAGCGCAGCGCGGCTTTCTCGAGGTTGGGCACGGTGTTGTCGGACGAGCCGTCGTCGACGATCACCACCTCCCACGGATACGGGTAGGGGTTGAGGGCGAGGTGGATGCGCTCGAGGAGCGGGTCCACGTTGTCTTCCTCGTTGTAGAGCGGGACCACCACCGACAGGCGGTGGGGGGGCAGGTCAGCCGGAATGTCCGGCGTGGCCGGCGGAAGGGGGGAGAGCTGGGTCGATTCGGTCATGATGGCTATTCGGCTGAAGAACGGGCGCGCGCCTCCGGGGCGGCAGACGGAGCGGATTGTAAGCCGGACTGGGGCGTGGCGGTCGGTTTGGGTGGCTCGCCGGCGGGGAAAAGCCAGGCGATTGCGCCGGAGCTGACGGCGCAGGCGATCACGAAAAGATGCAGTGCCAGCGCCACCTGCAGGCCACTGGCGAGGGGCACGCCGCTGGGCAGCAGCGCCGCGGCGGCGCCGG
>JAKLLM010000353.1 GCA_023150125.1 Zoogloea sp. | reverse complement strand
TGCCGTGCCGGTCCGGGTGCAGGGCCCGTTCGGGCAGCCCGAATGGCGCCTGGAACCCGGCGCCCAGCTGGCGGCAAGTGCGCCGCCCGCCCGCCAGGCGGTGCCCGCCCAGCCCCGCCCGGCGCCCAAGCCGGTCGCCAAACCGCCGGCAAAACCCGCACCCAGGCCCGCCGCGTCGCCCGAGCCCGCCGAAGCCAGCGAATAGCGGGCGTCGGCGCCTGCCTCCGGGTGCTCATGGTAGATTGCCCGTGCAGCACCGATACCGATGAATCCAGGAGACAGCATGACCCTTGCCAGCGCTTTTCGCGGCACCCTGCGGGTGCCCGCCATCGCCGCGCCGATGTTCCTCGTGTCCGGCCCGGCCCTCGTCACGGCGACCTGCCAGGCCGGCGTCGCCGGCACGTTTCCGGCCCTCAATGCCCGCACGCCGGAAGAGTTCGACGCCTGGCTGGGCGAGATCGATGGGGCGCTGGCCGCTGCCCGCGCCGCGGACCCGGCCGCGCGCGTCGCCCCCTACGGCGTCAACCTCATCCTGCATGCATCCAACCCGCGGGTGGCGCCCGATCTCGAGCTCATCTGCAAGCATCGGGTGCCCTTCGTGATCACCAGCCTCGGCCATCCGGGCGAGGTGGTGAAGGCGGTGCATGCCTACGGCGGCTTGGTCTTCTCCGACGTGGTGCATGCCTACCATGCCAAGAAGGCGATCGCGGCGGGCGTGGACGGCATCATCGCGGTCTCCGGCGGCGCCGGCGGCCATGCGGGCACCCAGAGCGCGTTCAGCCTGGTGCGCGAGATCCGCGAGTTCTGGGACGGCATGCTGGTGCTCGGCGGTTCGATCTCGGACGGCTACGCGGTGCGCGCCGCCGAGGTGCTGGGGGCCGACCTGGCCTACATGGGCACCCGCTTCATCGCCACCCGCGAATCGATTGCCCAGGACGCCTACAAGCAGATGCTGGTCGAGGCCGGCGCGGCGGACATCGTCTACACCGACGCGGTGTCGGGCACCAATGCCAACTTCCTGTGGCCCAGCCTCGAGAAGGCCGGCTACCGCCGCGAAGAGCTGGTGCAGGGCGTCGGCAAGGGCAAGCTCAAGCCCTTGACCGACGAGGCCAAGGCCTGGCGCGACATGTGGAGCGCGGGCCACGGCGTGGCGACAATCCACGACGTGCCCTCGACGCGCGAGCTGTGCGACCGTCTGGCGGCCGAATACCAGGCCGCCTGCGCCCTGCCGCCCAGCCCGGCGCTCTGATCGGCTGGCGGGGCGTCGCCGCAGGGCTTGCGGCGGGCCTGCGGGTTGACGCTAAAAGACGCAGGGCGAGCCGGCCGCTAAACTTCGGCTCTGCCCAAATAGCGCCCCGGCCCGCCCATGAGTCCGTCCTCTGCCCCGTCTTCCGCCTTTCTCGCCGTCCGGATCTTTCTGCCCTTCGCGCTGGGGTATTACCTTTCTTATCTGCTGCGCACCGTGAATGCGGTGATCTCGCCGGATCTCACCGGCGAGCTGGGCCTGAGCGCGGCCGACCTGGGGCTGCTCACCAGCACCTATTTCTTTGCCTTCGGGCTGGCCCAGATCCCGGTGGGGATCGCCCTCGACCGTTTCGGCCCGCGGCGGGTGGAAGCGGCGCTGCTGCTGATCACCGGGCTGGGGGCGGTGCTGTTTGCCACCGGCGACGGCCTGCCGACCCTGGCCAGCGCCCGCGGCCTGATCGGCCTGGGGGTGTCGGCCTGCCTGATGGGTGGGCTGAAGGGTTTCACCCTGTGGTTCCCGCGCGAGAAGCTGGCTTCGATGACCGGCTACATCATGTCCTGCGGGGCGCTCGGGGCGGTGACGGCGTCGGCGCCGCTGGAGGCGCTGTTGCCCTTCATCGGCTGGCGCGGGGCTTTCTGGATGGTGGCGGCGCTGAGTGTGGGCAGCGCCGCGCTGATCTTCTTCTCGATGCCGGACAAGGACGGCTCCCACGGGAGCGAAACCCTGCAGGAGGCCCTGCGCGGCGTGCGGGAGGTGCTGGTGGCGCGGGAGTTCTGGGGCTTTTCGGGGCAGTCGGCCTTCTTCACCGGCGGCTTCATGGCGCTCCAGGGCCTGTGGGCGGTGCCCTGGCTGATGGAGGTGAATGGCTACAGCCGTGCGCTGGCGGCGGACCACCTGTTCTGGCTCAACATCGGCATGCTGGCGGGTCAGCTGTCCATCGGGGCCTGGGCGACGCCGCTGGCCCGGCGCGGCTTCACGCCGCTGCACATGATGCAGGTGGGGCTCTTCGTGAGCATGCTGATACTGGGCCTGATCATCCTCGGGGTCGGCCCGACCCTGCCGCTGTGGTGTGTCCTCGGCTACGTGTCGTCCACCGGGGCGCAGATGTACGGCGTGGTGGCCGGCTTGTTCCCGATGAAGCTGTCGGGGCGGGTGACGACCTGCATCAACCTGATGGCCTTCGTCGGTGCCTTCGCGGTGCAGTGGGGGCTGGGCGGGCTGCTCGATCTGCTGCGCGCGGGGGGGATGGACGGCGCGCAGTCCTTGCGGGTGGCGTTCGTCATGCTGTTGGCGGCGCAGGTGGCGAGCTTTGTTCCGCTGGCCCGCGCCGGGCGCTACAAGCCCTGGCAGGACGGCTGATCAATCGCCGTCGGTGAGGCTGAATTCGCCGCGGCTCACCTGGGCCATCGCCACCGCAAAGCCCGACACGCCATCGCCCGGGTAGATCAGGCAGGGCTTGCCGGCCCGCTGGCAGTGGCTTTCGAGCTGGTGGCGGGCGGCGTGGCTGACCCGGTCGGCGGGGCATACCACGGCGTCGGCGCGGCTCAGAATGTCCGGCAGGCGGGCGAGGGATTCCTCCAGGCCGCCGTCGTGGTGGATCAGCGTGATGCCGAGGCGCCCGGCGAGCTGGCGATATTGGGCGGTCAGCGCGGCCCGCCCACCCAGGTAGAGGACGCAGCGCGGGCCGAGGGCGTCGCTGCAGCCGGCGCAGTCGTCGCTGCCGGCTCGGGTGCAGGGTTCGGTGGTGGTCGGCAGGCTGGCGTCGATGAGCATCTCGAGGGCCCGGCGCTCGGTGAGGGCGGTGTCCCGCTCGTCGGCGATGCGGGTGATTTCGAGCTGGGCGTCGCGCAGGGTGTGCTCGAGTTGCCAGATGC
>JAKLLM010000352.1 GCA_023150125.1 Zoogloea sp. | reverse complement strand
GGCTCAAGCATTTCGGCGTTTATTTTTGATGTTTGTCACGGAGTGCCTGCCGGGGGCTGCGTGCATTGCCCACCTTGCCATTAGTTGAAAACTGTATAAAAATACATAGCATCAACAGGAGCGCTTCATGGCTGACAACCTCACCCCCCGCCAGCAGGAAATCCTTCAGCTCATCCGCGACACCGTCGAGCAGGAAGGGCGTCCGCCCACCCGTGCTGAAATCTGCACCGCCTTTGGCTTTCGCTCCCCCAACGCAGCCGAAACCCATCTGCGCGCCCTCGCGGCAAAAGGCGCCATCGCCCTCGAAGAAGGCCGTGCCCGCGGCATCCGCCTCATGGAGGCCCTCGGCCTGCCCCTGGTCGGGCGCGTCGCGGCCGGCAGCCCGATCCTCGCCGCCGAGCATGTGCAGGGCCGCTATCAGGTCGACCCGGGCCTGTTCTCGCCCCGTGCCGATTATCTCCTCAAGGTCCGCGGCATGAGCATGCGCGATGCCGGCATCCTCGACGGCGACCTGCTCGCGGTCCATCGTACCAGCGAAGTCCGCAACGGCCAGGTGGTGGTTGCCCGCGTCGAGGACGAAGTCACCGTCAAGCGGCTGCAGCGCAAGGGCCCCATCGTCGAACTGCAGGCCGCCAACCCGGATTTCCAGACCATCGTCGTGGACACCCGCAGCGCATCCCTCGAGATCGAAGGGCTCGCCGTCGGCCTGATCCGCAGCGAGTCCCTCTGATCCGCGGGCGCGGCGCCCTCCTGCTCCCTGCTTCCGGCCATGCCCGCTTCCGCCTCCTCTGCCCACGGTCCGGCCTCAGGGCTCGAAGGCCTGGTGTGGCGCGGCGATCGGCTGGCGGTGCCCGACGCCCCCGGGCTGCCCACCGGCCATTCCAGGCTGGACGCCGTTTTGCCCGGCGGTGGCTGGCCCCGCGATGCTCTCACCGAGCTCCTCCTGCCCCGCCCCGGGGTCGGTGAGCTGGGCCTGCTCCTGCCGCTGCTGGCCCGTGTCGCGCCCCGGCGCTGGGCGGTCTGCATCGCACCGCCCGAGCCACTCTATGCCCCGGCCCTGGCCGCCGCCGGGGTGCCCCTCGACCGCCTGCTTCTCGTCGAGGCGGCCAGCCCTGCCCATGCCCGCTGGGCGGCCCGTCAGGCCCTTGCTTCCGGCGCCTGTGACGTCGTCCTGCTGTGGCTCGCCGATGCCGACATGGGCGCCCTGCGCCGCCTGCAGCTGGCTGCCGAAGAAAACGCCACCCCCCTCGTCCTGCTGCGTCCCGACAGCCTCGTCCGCCAGCCTTCGCCGGCGGTCCTGAGAGTGGCCCTTGCGGCCCGCCCGGGCGGGGTGGATGTACGCATCCTCAAACGCCGCGGCCCGCCCCTCGCCACCTCCATCTCAATCGATCTGCCGGAGCTCATGCTTGCCGCCCGGGCGGATGCCTGGCGGTCGGCGCGCCCTCAGCCTGTTCCCGTTGCGCTCTTTTCCCCGCCGGAGCCCCGTTCCGGCCGGGCTTCCGTCCATGCTCTGGTGCGCCCTTTATCTTCCCGGCCTGGCCCTGCAGGTATTCACCCGAGGGCGCAGTGACAGCACGCCGCTGGCCGTCCTTGGGCCCCGCCCCCGGCAGCGGGTGGCGGAGGCGTGTCCGGCGGCGGTGGCGTGCGGTGTCGAGCCGGGGCTGGGCCGCGCCGGCGCGCTGGCCCTGGCCCCCGAGTTGCTACTGGTCGACCGTGACCTGCGCCTGGAGCACGCGGCCCTGGCCGAAATCGCCAGCTGGGCGGCACGCTTCACCCCCTCCATCAGCCTGGACGCTTCCGCCGTGCTGCTGGAGGTCGAAGCCAGCCTGCGTCTCTTCGGGGGCTTGCCGCCCCTTTGCGACGCCATTCTCGGTGGCCTTGGCGAGCTCGGTTTCGACGGCTGCCTTGCCGTTGCCCCCACGCCCCTCGCCGCCCGCTGGCTGGCCCGTTTTGCGCCCGGCAGCCTGATCTGCGAAGGCTCGGCGCTGGAGGCCGCCATCGATGCCCTCCCCCTAGCCGCATTGGCCGAGGGTGGTGGGCTCGATGGCACCACCCTCGAACTCCTCTCCGGCGTGGGGGCGGCCTGCCTGGGGGACGTGCGCCGCCTGCCCCGCAGCGGCCTGGCCCGGCGCCAGGCCCGGCAGGCCATCGATCTGCTCGATCAGGCCTGTGGCCACACACCGGACCCCCGCCCCTGGTTTGCGCCGCCCGAGCGTCACGCCAGCCGCCTGCCCCTGCCCGCGCCCACCGACCAGGTGGATAGCCTGCTGTTTGCCCTGCGTCGGCTGCTGGGCGGGCTGTCGGGCTGGCTGGAGGCCCGTCACGGCGGGCTCGAAGCCTTCACCCTGGTGCTCGAGCACGAGCGCAACAGGCATGGGGCCGAAACCCGCATCGAGATCATCCTGGGTGCCCTGTGCCGCGACATGGCCCGCTGCCAGTTGCTGGCCCGGGAGCACCTGTCCCGCCTGCCCCTCGTCGCGCCCGTCGAGGCCCTGCGCCTGGAGGCGGATTCGCCGCGCCTCCTGGCCCCGCCCGCCACCGACCTCTTCGATCACGACAACTCCCGGCAGGCCGACCCTGGCCTCCTGCTGGCCACCCTCAAGGCCCGGCTCGGCGACGATGCGGTGCGCTGCCTGGCGGTGCATTCCGACCATCGCCCCGAGCGGGCCTGGCGTCACCACGCGCCCCTGCAGGGCCCGTCCCCCATTCCCGCCGACCGCCCTGCCCCGCCTCCGCGCCCGCTGTGGCTGCTGGCCCCGCCCCGCCCCATTGCCCAGCCCGCGCCGGACGCCCTGCTTGCCGGGCCCGAGCGCATCGAATCCGGCTGGTGGGATGGCGATGGGGCCGACGTCTGTCGCGACTACTTCGTCGCCCGCCGTCCCGATCACAGCCTGGTGTGGATCTTCCGGGAACGCCGGGCGCCCCACGGCTGGTTCCTGCACGGCTATTTCGCCTGAAGCCCTGCCCCGCCCGCCGCCATCGTCATGCCATCCCGACACGCTAAACTAGCCGGCCCATGAGCCCCGAATCCTCCTCCCTCACCCGTCGCATCGTCGAGCTGGCCTGGCCCGTGCTGATCGCCCAGCTGTCGTCGATGACCCAGATGGTCAGCGACACCGTGCTCGCCGGGCGAT
>JAKLLM010000351.1 GCA_023150125.1 Zoogloea sp. | reverse complement strand
CGAACAGGCGGGCCAGCTGCCGCACGGCGGCGTCGACGATGGCCGCCTCGCCGTACTGTGCCCGCGGCCCGGCGGGCACCCCCACAAAGCCGAACAGCGCCGCCCGGCCCGACGCCGTGCTCGCATCGTGGATCTCGACCAGCGGCCCCAGGCTGCTCTGGGCGCTGCCGGAGAGGCCCGCCTCGCGCCAGAAAGGCCGCTCGTAGAGGGCAAGGAACTTGGCGTGCGGCGCCATCCAGGTGGGCGTGTCGCGCCAGTTGCGGGCGGTTGCGGCGTCGAGCGCCGGCGAGAACTCGACCGTCGCCGCCAGGAGCCGCGGCGGCAGCGCCAGCAGCACGTCGCTCGCCGCGAGGCTTTGCGCGCGCCCCTGCCCATCGACAAAGCCGACCTCAACCTCCGCCCCGCCGAGCGTGACGCGGGTCACCCGCGCGCCGAGCCGGATGCACGACGCCGGCAGCCCGGCCGCGAGGGCCGCCACCAGGGCCCCGGTGCCCCCGGCGATGCGCATCGACGGCGGCTCCTGGCGCATCCCCTGCAGGCGTCGCGGCGGCTCGCCACGCACCCGCTCGAAGAGCATGTCGCCGTCGGCGTGCTGCGCGAAGACGGGCAGCCCGAGCTCGGCCACCAGCGCCCCCATGGCCGGCTGGATGTCGGGCCACAACCACGACGGGCCGAGATCGAAACCATCGCTGGCGACGGCCTGGCCCGCATCCGTGGTGAGGATGCGCCCCCCGAGCCGCGCCCGCGCCTCGAGCAGCACAAAACCGATGCCGGCCTGATGGAGCCGGTGGGCAGCGAGCAGGCCGGCGAGACCGCCGCCGACGATGAGGACGGGAGGGCTCATTCGCGTGATCCAGGTAGGGGGAAGGCCCGGGATGGTCGCACCCCAGATCAAAGGGCCGCAAGCCCGGGGCGCAACGGCCCTTCCCCCAGCGGAGCCCCCGGCCCTCGCCACCTCCCGCATCGGCGCCTGCCTGGAGCGGCGCGGCAAGCCCGACCGGACCAGACGATCCGGCGAACTCCGCCCCTCCGCCGGTTTCAGCCCGCTTCAGCCGCCAGCGCAGCCTGTACCGCGGGATGCGCGTTGTAGCGCCCCACGTAGGCACTGATGCCCGGGGCCTGCGCTTGCGGCAGCCCCACGCGCGACACGTTGCGCAGGTAATACCCCAGATAGGCGTCGGCGATCGTGAAACGCGCCCCGAACAGCCAGCCCTGCGGCGGGAGCTTCTTCTCGATTTCATCCAGCAGCCAGGCCAGCCGCTCCCGCCCGCACGAGCGAATGCCGTCGTGGGTGGCCGGATCGGCGTTGTAGAACTCGGGGCGGCCCAGGGGGCGGAAGGCGTTGTGAACATCGGAGTTCAACAGGCCGATCCACTCCTGGATGCGATAGCGCTCCAGGCTGCCCACCGGCGCCGACAGGCCCGCCTGCGGGACCAGGTCTCCCAGGTAAGGCAGGATGGCCCCGTTTTCGGTCAGGACCTGTCCGTCATCCAGCCTCAGCGCCGGCACCCGCCCCAGCGGATTGAGCGCCCACAAAGGCGAATCGGGAGTGCGGATCGGCACCTCGACCACCTCGATCGCGGTTCCATGGTCGGCGTTGAGAAGGTGCGAAATGACATGCGCGGCAAACGAGCAGGCGCCGGGGGCAATGAAGAGTTGGGTCATGGAGAGTCGTCGTGTGTTGGAGGATCGGCATATGCGCAAAGGCATATACCCAGGGCTTGAGCACCTTCTGTGCCAACCCGGCCCAGCCCGCCCGGCGGCGGCAAACGCAGGGCAGAACACGCCGCCAGCCCATGCGGCTGGCGCAAACCCCACAGCAAGAAGCCGCAGATTGCGGCCTTCCCGACAACGCCCTGCCCCCCCTGCGGCAACCGGCCGTGCACATGCCAGAAGAAACCGAAGGTCAAGCTGGCCGACGGCAAGGAGCGCCAGATCCAGCACATGAGCGCCACCAGCTTCTGGCACCCGGACGGCACGCCGATGTCGGCGGCGCAGTTCATGGAGGCGCTGTTCGGCCAACTGCCCGAGTTCTTCCGGGACGAGGACGAGCTGCGGACGCTCTGCCGCGCGCCGGACACCCGCCGCAAGCTGCTGGCAGGCCTGGCCGAAAAGGGCTTGGGCAAGGATCAGCTCGCCGAGATGCAGCGCATCATCAATGCAGAAAACAGCGACCTCTTTGACGTGCTGGCCTTCGTGGCCTACGCCGAAGCGCCGCTAAGCCGGGAAGAACGCGCCGAACGGGCGCGAGCGGTGATCGGCACCCAGTTCAACGACAGGCAGCAGGGCTTCCTGAGCTTCGTGCTGGCGCACTACGTGACGGCGGGCGTGGAAGAGCTCGACGAAACCAAGCTCGGGCCGCTGCTCAAACTCAAGTACAACAATGCGATTGCGGACGCCTTCGCAGACCTAGGCACGCCGGACGCTGTGCGTCAGACGTTTGTCGGCTTCCAGCGGTATCTGTACCAGGGGTGAACTGCCTTGGAACGGGCCGGATTCGGCTTGGTCCCGCGGTGATCGGCTCTGACACGGCTACTACCAGACGGCCCGGCCCGCAGCTCCCGTCAGGCAACCTCAGCCATGAGGCTGATGCGCTGCGCGGTGGCCCGGACCTCCTTCATCCGGCCGTGGCCCGGCAGAACCTTCTCCGAGACCGTCACCAGGCCAGCCCGCGCCAGCTCGTCAACATCCCGCTTGACCGCGCTGCGGTCCCGGTGGAGGCGTTCGGAGATCTGGGTGATCGAACCGGGCATCTCCTTGATGGCACGAAAGAGAGCGAGCCGCGCGGCGGTGATCAGCTTCACCACATCCGCCGGGTCCTCGAAACTGATCGTGCTCTCGCTGGGTAGCGCCTCACCCCGATCCGCTGCGCGCGCCAGTTGGCGGCCCCGCTGGAAAAAATCGTCTTCGGTCGCCGTTTTGATCGTCAGCTTGCTCATTTGCAATCCCTCAAGATGATCCAGTCCTGCTCGAAGCGCTCTTCGATGTCTTCGAAGCTCACGAAGTCCACAGGTTCAACCACCCCAAAGTAATGGCGGTGGTGGCCGTCATGGGCGTTGTCGTAACCCACAACCCGGCCGTTATCCCCGGCATGCAGCTTGTGGTTGATATACGCGAGCTTGTAGCGGGTGACCTTGCC
>JAKLLM010000350.1 GCA_023150125.1 Zoogloea sp. | reverse complement strand
CAACTTTGCACAACGAAATTGGCATCGTTGACGGGATGTCGTCGCTGATAATGTTGGGCAATTTTCGAGTGTGTAGCACCCGTCCGTTGTCGTCGGCTGTTTTCAGCCGGCCGGGCGGTTGCCTTGAATGAGCGATCGAGGCTAAGAATGCTGAAACTATTCAATCATTACGTACCTTCCACCACCATCCACCAGCTGGTCTTCGATGCCTTGCTGCTGTTCGTGGCGGTCGTGGTCGCCTTCGTGCTGCAGGTCCGGCTGGATGGTGCGCTGGTGGCCTCCGTCGTGCCCTCCGCATTCTTCTTTGCGCTGACGATGATGATCCTCAACGGCGCCCTCGGGCTCTACCGGCCGGGCGATGGCCGCGACTTTCGTCAGACCCTGGTGCGCGTCGGGATGTCGATAGCGCTCAGCGTGCCCGTGGCCTACGGTATATTCCAGGTTCTGCCGTGGGGGGAGTTCGCCCACGAGGCACTCGAGCTGAACGTGATCGCTCTTCTTGGATTTGTTGTTGCAGTGCGCGGTTTCACGATGCGGCGTACGGGGGCAGGCGTGTTTGTAAAACGTATCATGGTAATTGGGACCGGCGCGGACGCCGCGGCGGTGGAGCACGCGCTTTCGCATTCCGAGAACGCCAGCCTTCAGGTGGTGGGTTTCCTCCCGTCGGGCTCCTGCGACGAGGTGCGTGTCGACCCGAAGCAGATCATCCGCTTCGACGGCAGCCTGCTGGCGGCGGCCAACCACCTGCGGGTCAACGAGATCATCGTGGCGGTCAAGGAGCGCCGCGGCGGCGCGATCCCGCTGCGCGAGCTCCTCGACTGCAAGATGGCCGGCATCAAGGTGCTCGACCTGTCGAGCTTCTTCGAGCGTGTGCGCGGCCAGGTGCGCATCGATTCCCTGCGGGCGAGCTGGCTGATCTACGGCGAAGGCTTCCGCCAGGGCCTGAGCCGGGCCATCGTCAAGCGCCTGTTCGACCTCGTCGCTTCCCTCGTGCTGCTGGTGCTGGCCACGCCGGTGATGCTGCTGACCGCGCTGCTCATCGTGCTCGAGGACGGTGCCCCCGTCTTCTACCGCCAGGAGCGGGTGGGGCAGGGCGGCCGCCTGTTCAAGGTGACCAAGTTCCGCAGCATGCGGCGTGACGCCGAGCGCGACGGCAAGCCGCGCTGGGCCTCCGCCAACGACGACCGCGTGACGCGCATCGGCCGCTTCATCCGCAAGGTGCGCATCGACGAGCTGCCCCAGCTGTTCAATGTCCTGAAGGGCGACATGAGCCTCGTCGGCCCGCGCCCGGAGCGGCCCTTCTTCGTCGATCAGCTGACCCGCGACATTCCCTTCTATGCTGTCCGCCACTGCGTCAAGCCCGGTGTCACCGGCTGGGCCCAGGTGCGCTACCAGTACGGCTCTTCGGTGGACGACGCGATCAACAAGCTGCAGTACGATCTCTACTACGTCAAGAACCACACCCTTTTCCTGGATACGGTGGTGCTCTTCGAGACGGTCCGGGTCGTGTTGACCGGCGATGGCGCCCACTAAGCGAAGCTGCTAGCCGCCCGCTGCGCGGATCGAGTCCAGACGCTCCCGACGCCAGGGAGCGTCTTTTTTTGTCGAGGCCCGATGGAACCCGCCTTTTCTCAAGTCTCCGCGTGGAGCTATGCCTTCGCGGCGACGCTCCATGCCCTCTTCGGCATCTACCTCGGGATGGCCTGGCGCCGGGGGCGCAGGGGCGCATTCCTGCTGGCCGTGGTGGCAGCCAGTGCCCTGTGGGCCGGAGCCAACTGGGCGTTTTCCCTGTCGGGCTGGGTCTGGCTCTTCCAGCTGGGCAACCTCCTCGACGTGTTGCGGATGGCGGCCTGGTTCGGCTTCCTGATCGCCATGCTCTACCAGTCGGCCGATGGGCACAGGGATGAGGACCTCCCGGGCTGGCCCCGCCCAGGGGCGCTGGCGGTGGTGTCCTGCGCTGCGGTCGGCGTCGCCTGTTTCAACATAGGGCTCCCGCTCTACGGCACGCCCTTGCGCACCTGGGCCGCCACCTCGCTGATGTCCGCCGTGTTCGGGCTGGTGTTGCTCGAGCTGTTCTATCGCTCGGTGCCCGAGCGCTCCCGCTGGGGCGTGCGGCCGCTGACGCTGGCGCTGGTCGGCCTGTTCGCGTTCGACGTTTACCTGTTCTCCGAGATGCTGCTGTTCAGCCGGATCCATCCGGTGATCTGGAGCGTGCGTGGTTTTGCCCACACGATCGCGCTGCCGCTGGTGGCGGTGTCGGCCTCGCGCAATCCGGAATGGACGATCCGCGTGTCGGTGTCGCGCAACGTGGTGTTCCACTCCACGGCCCTGGCGGTCTCGGGGCTCTTCCTTCTGCTGATCGCCGGCGCCGGCTATTACATGCGCTACTTCGGCGGCGAGTGGGGCGAGGCGCTGCAGCTGGCGCTGCTCTTCGGCGGGGCCCTGTTCTTCGTGGTGATGTTCTTCTCCGGGGCGTTCCGGGCGCGGCTGAAAGTTTTCCTGGCCAAGAACTTCTTCGCCTACCGTTACGACTACCGGACCGAATGGCTGGGCGTGACCCAGGCGCTTTCGGTGGCGGGGGATGGGCTGAGCCTCGGCGAATCGGTGGTCAAGGCCCTGGCGGATCTCGTGGAGAGCTCGGGTGGCGGCGTGTGGCTGCGCGACGCGAACGGCGGCTATAGCCAGCAGGCGCGCCTCAACATGCCGCCCTGCGGGATGCAGGAGCAGGAAGGTTCGCCGTTCTGCAGCTATCTCCTCGAGAACGAGTGGATCGTCAACTTCGAGGAGCTACGCGGGGGGTATTCGCCCGCGAGGGGCTTCCAGGTGCCCGGATGGGCGCAGGACGTCGACGACATGTGGCTGATCGTGCCGCTGATCTCGTCGGGCGTGCTGGTGGGCTTCGTCGTGCTGCTCACGCCCCGGGCGCCGGTGGATGTGAACTGGGAGGTGCTCGACCTGCTCAAGATGGCCGGCCGGCAGGCTGCGAGCTACTTTGCCCGCATGCAGGCCAC
Organism: Zoogloea sp.; assembly: GCA_023150125.1. Lineage (GTDB taxonomy): Bacteria > Pseudomonadota > Gammaproteobacteria > Burkholderiales > Rhodocyclaceae > Zoogloea. The sequence continues at coordinate 2,632 of JAKLLM010000350.1, read as the reverse complement.
CGAGGCCCTGCTGGAGGTGCGCAAGTTCGACGCCTTCAACCGCATGTCGGCCTTCGTGGTCCATGATCTGAAGAATCTGGTGGCGCAGCTGTCGTTGATGTTGCGCACAATGCCGAGCGCCACAAGGACAATCCGGAGTTCCAGGCGGATATGCTCGATACGGTCCGCCACGTGGAGGAGCGCATGCGCGGGCTGATGACGCAGCTGATGGAAAAGACACCCATCAACCAGCGCAAGCCGGTGGCGCTGAAGCCCCTTCTCGAGCGGATCATCCAGTCGAAACGACTGGCTCATCCGCGGCCGGTGTTCCGTGGCGATGCCCCCGAAGTTGCCGTGCTGGCCCATGGCGAACGACTCGAGCGCATACTGGGACACATCGTGCAAAATGCCCTAGACGCGACTTCCGAGCATGGTAGTGTGTCGGTGGCGCTATCCCAGGAGCGTAATATGGCATGCATCACGGTTCAGGACACCGGCTCGGGGATGTCGTCAGCATTCATTAGGGAGCAGCTTTTCAAGCCTTTTCAGACAACGAAGGCGAGCGGTATGGTTATCGGGGCCTACGAGGCACAGCAATATGTTCATGAGCTCGGTGGCAACATAACGGTGCATAGCGAAGTCGGTGCCGGCACCCGGTTCGAGATCTCCCTCCCCATCGCCGCTTTCGCCCAGAATGCCGTAGACACGGCGCAGGCAGACTAGGTCATATGAGTGATAAACGCAGGACTTTATTGATCGTCGAGGACGATCCGGCGCTGCAGAAGCAGATGCGCTGGGCCTTCGATCAGTACGAGACGGTGGTTGCCAGCAACCGGGAAGAAGCGATCGCCCAGCTCCGGCGCCACGAGCCGGCTGTCGTGACGATGGATCTCGGCCTGCCGCCGGCCCCGGACGACGTCACCGAGGGTTTCCGGCTGCTCGGCGAGATCCTCGCCCTGGCGCCCGACACCAAGGTCGTCGTGCTCACCGGCCAGCACGATCGCGAGAACGCCGTCCGGGCGGTGGGCATGGGCGCCTACGATTTCTTCGCCAAGCCCTTCGAGCCCGAACTGCTGGCCCTGACCCTCGATCGTGCGCTGCGGCTCTACGACCTGCAGCAGGACAACCGGCGCCTCAAGGTCCAGCAGGGCAGCGCGCTGTCCGGTCTCATCACGCGGGACGCCGGGATGCTCAAGGTGTGCCGTCTGATCGAACGGGTGGCGTCTGCGAATGTCACGGCGATGCTGCTCGGCGAGAGCGGCACCGGCAAGGAAGTCCTGGCCCGCGGGCTGCACGAGCTGTCGCCCCGCCGCAACGAGCGTTTCGTGGCGATCAACTGCGCGGCGATCCCCGAGAACCTCCTCGAAAGCGAGCTCTTCGGCTACGAAAAGGGGGCCTTCACAGGGGCGGTCAAGCAGACCCTGGGCAAGATCGAGGTGGCCAACAAGGGCACGCTGTTCCTCGATGAAATCGGCGATCTGCCGATGCCCCTGCAGGCCAAGCTGCTGCGCTTCCTCCAGGAGCGGGTGATCGAGCGGATCGGCGGGCGCGAGGAGATCCCGGTGGATGTCCGCATCGTCTGCGCCACCCACCAGGATGTGAAGGGCCTCATCCAGACCGGCCGCTTCCGTGAAGACTTGTATTACCGCCTGGCCGAGATCGTCGTGGACATCCCGGCCCTGCGGGAGCGGGACGGCGACGCGGTCCTGCTGGCCCACGCCTTCGTCCAGCGTTTTGCCAGCGAGCACGGCCGCGGTTCGATGACCCTCACCGACGATGCGGTGCAGAGCATCGAATCCCACCGCTGGCCCGGCAACATCCGCGAGCTTGAGAACGCGATCAAGCGGGCGGTCATCATGGCCGAAGGCAACTGCATCACCGCCGACGACGTCGGGCTGGACGTCAGCGCCGACGACGAGCTCGAGGCCCTCAACCTGCGCGTGGTGCGCGAAGAAGCCGAGCGGCGCGCCGTGGTCCGGGTGATCGCCCGGGTCAATGGCAACGTGGCGCGGGCCGCCGAGGTGCTCGGCATCAGCCGCCCGACCCTCTATGACCTGATGAATCGCTTCGGTCTCAAGAAAGAAACTTCAACGTGAATCAAGGAATGATGCAAATGCGAGCCCAATCGAAGCGCAGTCACGTCCGGAACGTCGCCCTCAGCGCCCTTTGCGCCTTGCTTCTTACGGCGTGCGGCGAAAAGCCCGAATCGATGATCGCCTCGGCCAAGGACTACATCGCCAAGAACGACCGCCCGGCGGCGACGATCCAGCTCAAGAACGCCCTGCAGAAGGACGCCGGCCTCGGTGAGGCGCGCTACCTGCTGGGCAAGATCTACCTCGAGCAGGGCGATTACCCGGGCGCCGAGAAAGAGCTCACCCGCGCCTTCGAGGCCGGTTACGCCCCCGACCAGGTCGTGCCGCTGCTCGCCCAGACGCTCGTGCAGTCGGGCCAGGGCGACAAGCTGGCCACCCAGTTCGCCAGCACCAACCTCACCCAGCCTGAGGCCCGCGCCGCCTTCAAGACCTACGAAGGCCTGGCGGCCCTCTCGAAGGGCAAGCGTGACGAGGCCGTTGCGGCCTTCGCCGAAGCCCTAAAGGAATCCCCCGGCTTCCCCCTGGCGCGTACCGCGCAGGTCCGCCTGCAGGCCATGGGC
>JAKLLM010000349.1 GCA_023150125.1 Zoogloea sp. | reverse complement strand
TTGAGCACGATGGCGGCGAACTCATCCGGCGTGCGCAGCTGCCCCTGCACGGTCACCGGCACGGTCACCCGCTGCCCTTCCACGGTCGGCGCGCCGCCGACCCGACCCGGGGCGATCTGCACGTTCTGGCGCCCCACCGCGTCGCTCAGGTCGCTCATCGAGAGCTTGTAGGAGAGCAGCCGGGCCGGATCGACCCAGATGCGCATCGCGCGCTCCGAGCCGAACAGCTGCACCCGGCCCACCCCCTCGATGCGCCGCAGCTCCTCGACGACGTTGCGGGCGAGGTAGTCGCTGAGGGCCACTTCGTCGTGCTGGCCGTCGGTGGATTTGACGCCCACGATCAGAAGGAAGGACGAGGCCGCCGACTCCAGCCGCAGGCCGTTCTGGCGCACCGCCACCGGCAGGCGCGGCTCGATCGCCTTGATGCGGTTCTGCACATCCACCTGGGCCATCTCCGGGCTGGTGCCGGGCTTGAAGGTGGCCCGGATCTCGGCCGTGCCGGAGGTGTCGGTGGAGGATTCGAAGTACAGCAGGTTCCTGACGCTGGAGAGCTCCCGCTCGATCAGCCCGACCACCGCATCGTTCATCGTCCGCGGGGTCGCCCCGGGGTAGGCGGCGTAGATGCTCACCGTCGGTGGCGCGACGGTGGGGTAGCGGGCGATCGGGAGCTGGGGGATAGCGATCAGGCCGAGCAGGATGATGAACAGGGCCACCACCCACGCGAAGATCGGCCGGTCGATGAAGAAACGGGGCATGTCGATCCTCCCTCAGCGCGCGGCCGCGGCCGCCAGCACCCGGGCCGGCTCCCCGGCCCGCAGGCGGTCATGGCCCTCGACCACCAGCAGCTCACCCGCCGCCAGCCCGGACTCGACCAGGTACTGCCCGGCCTTCACCCGGCCCACCCGCACCACGTGCTGCCGCGCCCTGCGCTCGCCATCCAGGGTCCACACCCGGGGCAGCCCGTCACTGGCCCGGACCACCGCCTGCTGGGGCACCAGGATGCCCTCCACCGGCGCCCCCCGGGGCACCCGGGCCCGCACGAACATGCCGGGCAGGAGGCGCCGCTCCGGGTTGTCCACGCGAATCCGCAGCACCACGTCGCCCGTCCCGGCGTCCACGTTGATGCCGGAGAACAGGATGCGCCCACTCACCGGGTAAGGCTGGCCCTGGCCATCCAGGATGCTCACCCGGCCCTGGGCCTCGCCGCCCTGCCCCGCCGAGGCCCGGATGGCTTCGAGCATCGAGGCCGGCTGACGCACGTCCACATACACCTGGTCGATCTGCTGGACCCGGGCCATCGGCCCCGCATCGTTGCTGCCCACCAGCGCGCCCTCGGTGACCAGCTCCTCGCCGATGCGCCCCCCGATGGGCGCGCGGACGGTGGCGAACTCCAGGTCGAGGCGCCGCCGGGCGAGGTGGGCGCGGGCCTGCTCCACCTCGGCCGCAGCCTGGTTGCGCTGGGACAGGGCATCGTCGTAGAGCTGGCGGCTGACGGCATCGGCATCCACCAGCGGCTCGAGCCGCCGGGTCTGCTGGCGGGCCCGCTCCAGGGCCGCCAGCGCGCGCTTCAGGCTGGCCTCGGCGTTGTCCACCTCGGCCTTGAACGGCGCCGGGTTGATCTGGAACAATGCCTGCCCGGCCTTCACTTCCGCCCCTTGCTCGAACAGCCGGCGCTGGACGATGCCCCCCACCTGCGGCCGGATCTCCGCCGTGCGGACCGCCGTCACCCGGCCGGGCAGATCGTCATCCATCTGCACCACGCCGGAAACCACCCGTATGGCGGACACCAGCGGAGCTTCGGCGGCCGGCGGAGGCGGCTCCTGCGTCGAGCAGCCTGCCAGCAACCACGCCAGAAGCATGGCAGCGGGGCGGAAAAAGGAAATACGCTTGGTCATCTTGGGCCAGGCCGCGCATGCTGCACGGCAACATCGTCGGAAAGAGCCCGAGACTAGCCCCCCTGTGTTGGGCCTTCGCGGGTGGCAGATGGAGATTCGATGGAGCCCGTTCACAAAATGCTGGAAAACACCCCATGAACACCGCCGCACTGGTCCTGATCGCCGAGGACGAACCCGAGATCGTCGACATCCTCAAGGCCTACCTGCACCGGGAGGGCCTGCGCACGGCCTGGGCGGCGGACGGCCGGGCGGCGCTGGACATGCACCAGGCCCTCAAGCCCGACCTCCTGCTTCTTGACGTGCAGATGCCCCACCTGGATGGCTGGCGGGTGCTCTCCGAGCTGCGAGCCCGCTCGACGACGCCGGTCATCATGGTGACGGCCCACGACCAGGACATCGACAAGCTGATGGCCCTGCGGGTGGGGGCCGACGACTACGTGGTCAAGCCCTTCAACCCGGCCGAGGTGGCCGCCCGGGTCCAGGCGGTGCTGCGGCGCAGCCGGGGCCAGGACGCGCAGCTCCGGGACGTCCTGCGGGTCGGCCCCATGGAGATCGACCTCGAAACCTTCCACGCCCGGATCGAGCGGGACGGCGCCCTGCAGACCCTGCCACTGACCCTCACCGAGTTCCGCCTGCTCGCCCACCTGGCCCGCGCGCCCCGGCGGGTCTTCAGCCGGAGCGAGCTGATCGCCGCCTGCCTGTCGTCGGAAGGCGACAGGCTCGAACGCACCGTGGACAGCCACCTGAGCAAGCTCCGCAAGAAGCTCGAGGACGCCGGCCTGCCCGGGGTGCCGGTCAGCCTGCGCGGCGTCGGCTACCGGCTCGAGGACGTCGCCTGATGCGCACCACGGGTCTCAGCCGGCAACTGGCCCTGTCCCTGTCGGGCATGGTCCTGGGCGTCATGCTGCTGCACGTGGGCTTCTACCTGTTCTACACCATCGTCACGCGCTTCAACCCGGCCCTGGTCTCCCCGACCGTCGACAGCTGGCCCCCGACGCCCTCGGAGTGGGCGCTCATCGCCACCCTCACGGTGCTCGGCCTTTTCCTGGCCGTGCACACCGCCCTGCGCCTGTCACGGCGCATCCTGCAGCCGCTCAACTCGGTGGCCGAGAGCGCCCGCCAGCTGGCCCGGGGCGACCTTTCCGTCCGGGCCCGCAGCGAAGACCGCAGCCTGGGCGAGGCCGTCGGCCTGGTGGAAACGCCGCCATCGCCCACGAGCTGCGCACCCCGGTGACCATCCTGCGCGGCCGCCTGCAGGGGCTCGCCGAAGGCGTCTTCGAACCGGACCAAGCCCTCTTCCGCAGCCTGCTGGGCCAGGTCGAGGGCCTGTCCCGGCTGATCGACGACCTGCGCACCCTGAGCCTGGCCGACAGCGGCCACCTCAGCCTGCAGCGGGCCCCGGTGGATCTGGCGGCCGAGATCCGGGCCATCGTCGAACTGCTGGGGCCCGAGCTGCAGGCCGCCGGGCTGGTGCCCCAACTCACCCTCGAGGCGCGGACGACCTTCTGCGACGGCGCCCGCCTGCGCCAGGTGGTGCTGGCCCTGCTCGAAAACGCCCGCCGCCACGCCTCGCCCGGCGCGCTGCGCATCAGCACCACCCGCACGGACGACGCCTTCGTGCTGAGCGTCGAAGACGCCGGCCCGGGGATCCCGGCCGAGCTGGCGGCACACATCTTCGAGGCCTTCGTGCGGGGCGAAGAATCACGCTCGCGCCAAAGCGGTGGCACCGGCCTCGGGCTGGCCGTGGTGCGCGCCATCGTCCACGCCCACCACGGCCGGGTGGCCTGCCTGCCGGGCACCCACGGCGGCACCTGCTTCCGGGTGTGGCTGCCGGAGGCCGGCTGAGCGGAGGCGGGCCCCACGCCCGCCGCCGGGCCAGGGGCGTGCGGGCAGAACGCGTCCATTCCTCACTGCAACGCAGTGCGCCCCGGCGCGGCCTTGCCCCCAAGCGCGCCACGAGCGGAGCGTCCGGGCAAACGCCCGCGCCGAGCGCGAAAAACCCGGCCAGGCCACCTCAAGAACATCCCCGAGGTGTCGATAACCTGCACAACAAAATCAACACCCAAAGGCAGCCTTTTTGAAAAGAAAGGTGCCTTGAGCAGCAAAGCAGCAATCGGGACTTGAGCCGGGTCAATTCGACGCAACTTCGGAACGGATTCGGCAGATCAAATCAACGGCAGGCGCCTCCAGGCGCCTGACTCACGCGTACCGCCCTATGGGACTGCATACCGAAATCGAGGGCTCACCAGCCGGAAGCGGGGAAACCCGATATCCACGGATCCTGGTTCGCCACTCGACCTTTCGCGGAGCGCTCACGGCCCGTGACCTTCCCCCCGGGGCGTCTTCCCCGGCTTTTTTCAAACGGACTCTCCCGAGCCTGCGGGATTCGAG
>JAKLLM010000348.1 GCA_023150125.1 Zoogloea sp. | reverse complement strand
ACGGCGGCGCAGGAGATCGCGGCGGGCAACTCGGACCTCTCGGCGCGGACCGAAGAGCAGGCGAGCAGCCTGGAAGAGACGGCCAGCTCGATGGAGCAGCTCAACGCGACGGTGCGTCAGAACGCCGACAACGCGCGTCAGGCGCGGGAGCTGGCGAGCTCGAGCAACGCGGTGGCGGAGCAGGGCGGCGAGATGGTGAACCGGGTGGTGGGCACGATGGGCTCGATCCAGGAGAGCTCGAAGAAGATCTCGGACATCATCGGCGTGATCGACTCGATCGCCTTCCAGACCAACATCCTGGCGCTCAACGCGGCGGTCGAGGCGGCGCGGGCGGGCGAGCAGGGGCGTGGTTTTGCGGTGGTGGCGAGCGAAGTGCGCAGCCTGGCGCAGCGCAGCGCACAGGCCGCCCGCGAGATCAAGGCGCTGATCGCCGACAGCGTGGACAAGGTGGAAGACGGCGCGAAGCTGGTGAACGAAGCGGGCCAGACGATGGAAGAAGTGGTGACGAACTTCCAGAAGCTGTCGGCGCTGGTGACCGAGATCGCGGAGGCGAGCCAGGAGCAGAGCGGCGGTATCGAGCAGGTGACCCAGGCGGTGGGCCAGATGGACGAGGTCACCCAGCAGAACGCCGCCCTCGTGGAAGAGGCCGCCGCCGCGGCCGAGAGCCTGCAGGAGCAATCCCAGTCGCTTGTCCAGTCCGTGTCGCTGTTCCGCCTCGACGCCAGTGCCCCGACATCGCAGTGGGGCGACCGCCCGTTGGCCACAGAGAGCAACGCGAAGCCTTCAGCCCTGCGGGTCACTCCCTTGCCTTCACGTCAGGGCAAGGCGGCCGTAAAGATCGGCTCGCCCTTGCCGAAGATCAAGCAGCAGCGAGCGTCGAACCTGGCCGAGGAAGAATGGGAAGAGTTCTGAACGCGCAGCGCCCGAACAAGAAAACTGATGCATGCCGGTCGCGCGCCTGGAGTGCCGTGACGGTGCCCCAAGCGTGACAGCCTGGCCCCGGCCTGGAAGGAAGAGCACATGAAAATCAACTTGCCTGTAACCCAGCACGAAGTCGAGCTGCAGGAGCACACCCTGATCGTCTCGAAGACCGATCTCAAGGGGCAGATTACCTACATCAACCGGGACTTCCTGCAGATCAGCGGCTTCTCCGAAGACGAGTTGATCGGCCAGTCACACAACATCGTGCGCCACCCCGACATGCCCGTGGAGGCTTTCGAGGATTTCTGGCGCTCCCTGAAGGGTGGGCGTCCGTGGGTCGGGCTGGTGAAGAACCGCTGCAAGAACGGCGATTATTATTGGGTCGAGGCGCATGCCGCGCCCATCGTCGAGGATGGCAAGATAACTGGCTATCTCTCGGTACGCCGTAAGGCCGCGCGGGCAGACATCCAGGCGGCGGAAGCTGCCTATGCCCTTTTTCGCGACGGCAAGGCCGGCAGCCTGATGATCCGCGACGGCAAGATCACCAAGGGCGGGCTTGTCGGTGCCGTGCGCGGCGGGCTTGCCAATCTGAAGGTTCGCAACGTGTTGCTGCTGGCAATGATGATCCTGACCGCGATCGTCCTGGCCCAGGGCTACGTCGGCATTGCCAAGGTCGGCGAAGCTCACGACGCCACCGAAAACCTCTACCAGAAGCGGCTCAAGCCCTCGGTTGCGCTGGCCGACATGGCCGCCGTCCAGGGTGAGGCGCGTTCCCAGGTCCTGCTGGCCTTGCTGCATGCTCCGGAGAACCCCGCCAGCAAGCTTCACGATCATCCGCTCAGCGCTCATCTGGACGCTCTCGACAAAGCCATCGGGGAAGGCGAGCGGCTGCGCAAGGTCTATGCCGAGCATGTGGCTACGGCCACCCCCGAGCATCAGGCTCTGTTCGCAGGCTTCGTCGAGGCGGCAGACGCGTTGGTCAGCCGCGGCCTGCGTCCGGCTCGTGAGGCCCTGCAGGGTGGGCGTTTCGAAGAGGCCAACAGCATCGTGCTGGCCGAGATCAATCCGCGCTTCAAGACTGCCGCCGAAGGTGCCCGCAAGCTCCAGGAGTTCCAGGTCCAGCGGGCCGATGAGCAGATCCGGCAAGAGGGTGCGGCCTTCCGCGAGACCGTGACGATGACGATTGTCGGGGTGGTGATTGCGGCGGTCTTAGCCCTGATCCTGACCTGGTTCCTGGTGCGCCGCATCGTCGGCCCGCTGCGGAACGCGATCGGCGCGTTCCAGCAGATCGCCCAGGGCAACTTCCGCGCGCCGGTGGATATCGGCCGGCGCGACGAGATCGGCCAGGTGCTCGAGGGGCTCGAGTCCATGCAGACCCGCCTGGGCTTCGACGTGGCCGAGGCGCGCCTGGTCGCCGACGAGATGGCCCAGATCAAGGTCGGCCTGGATACCGTCGAAACCAACGTGCGTATCGCTGACGTGACGGGGCGTGTGATCTACGCCAACCCCGCCCTGCTGAAGACGATCCGCAGCATCGAGGACCAGATCCGCCTGCATGCGCCGGGCTTCAGCGCAGACAACTTCGTCGGCAGCAGCATCGGCCGGCTCTACCCGGATTCGGATGCGGCACTGGCGCGCCTGTCCAGCCTGACCGCGGTTTCCCGCACTCAGATGGAGATCGGCGGGCGCATTTTCGATGTGGTCACCAGCCCCATCATCGGCGCGACGGGTGAGCGTCTCGGCTCGGTGGGCGAGTGGCGTGACCGTACCGACGAGCTGGCCGCCGAGCGGGAGATCAACGCGATGGTGTCCGCTGCCGCGGACGGCGACTTCTCGATCCGCGCGACAACCGACGGCCGCAGCGGCTTCTTCCTCGACATGGCGCAGGGCATGAACCGCCTGATGGAAGGCGTGGCGAGCAGCCTGAACGACCTTGCGCGGGTGCTCAACGCGATCGCCCGGGGTGACCTGACGGAGAAGATCACGGCGGACTATGGCGGGACCTTCGGCCAGCTGAAGGACGACACGAACACCACGGTGGAGCGCCTGCGCGAAGTGGTGGGCCAGATCAAGGAAGCGTCGGAGTCGATCAATACGGCGGCGCAGGAGATCGCGGCGGGCAACTCGGACCTCTCGGCGCGGACCGAAGAGCAGGCGAGCAGCCTGGAAGAGACGGCCAGCTCGATGGAGCAGCTCAACGCGACGGTGCGTCAGAACGCCGACAACGCGCGTCA